>NZ_QEWA01000046.1:0-56784 GCF_003390775.1 Thermobacillus sp.
TCCGACTGCTCAGAAGCCAATGGCAAAGTCGCCCGACTGGAATGGCATTAAAAGGACTTAGAGGATACTGATACCAGGGATCTGGAGCAGTTCCTGAAGGAAGAAAAACTGAAACCGCTAACAAGGGATTGGCTCTTTTTTCGGTTGTGATCCAGCATCCCCAATAAGGTGCCCACGCTGACTTGACTCAGACCCGGGCTGCCCCGCCACTTGCCTTTTGCTGCCAGCTTTGCTACGATGAATCTGGTGAAGCACACCGTCCATACCCGACAACGGGCTGGGCGGTGTTTTCTTTTTTTCAAGCGGAGGTGTGGAGATTGGCAGCGGGAGCTGATCCGCCGCGCCATGCGCCACGGGCGTCCGTTCACGCCGGACGATGCCGCCGAGTGGACTGGCCTGTCCAAACGCACCGTCGGCCCGATGCTGCACCGGCTTCGGATGCAAGGATATCTGGAAGCCGAAATGCCCGATTTCAAAAAAATAAGCGAAAAAACTTCTTCCAAATCAGCGCTTCGGCCGGTTTTCGACCAATTGAGAAGAAGTTTCTTCGCTTATGCGAATGATAGTCTCATGAGCGGGCCGCAGCTCACTCCGCCAGCGCCAGGAACGTGTCGATGTCCTTGAGCGGGACGGCCGCAGCTTCGCGCCAGAAGGCCATGTCGTCCAGCCGGACGCCGAGATGCTTCCAGGCCAGATCCTCGACGGTCATGCTGCCGGTGTCGCGCAACAGCGCGGCGTACCGGTTCGCGAACGCCGGCCCTTCCGCCGCCGCCCGCGCATAGATGCCGCTGCTGAACAGGAAGCCGAACGTGTACGGGAAATTGTAGAACGGCACGTCCGTCAGATAGAAATGCAGCTTCGACGCCCAGAAATGCGGATGCCACACGCCGAGCGCGCCGGCATACGCTTCCCGCTGCGCTTCTTCCATCAAGGCGCACAGTTCGTCCGCGGACAGCAGGCCTTCCCTGCGCCGCTCATAGAAACGCGTCTCGAACAGGAACCGCGCGCGGATGTTCATGAAGAACGCGACGGCACGCTGCAGCTGGTCATCGAGCAGCGCCAGCTTCTCCGCTGGATCGGACGCCGCCTGCACCGCCGAATCGGACACGATCCATTCGGCGAACGTCGACGCCGTCTCGGCGACGTTCATCGCGTACTCTTGCGCGAACGGCGGCAGATCGTTCATGACATGCTGATGGTAAGCATGGCCGAGTTCGTGCGCGAGCGTCGAGACGTTGGACGCCGTACCCGAATACGTCATGAAGATGCGCGTCTCGCCGGCGATCGGGAACGATGTGCAGAAGCCTCCGGGGCGCTTGCCGCCGCGGTCTTCCGCCTCGATCCATCGCTCGCGGAACGCTCGTTCCGCCAGAGCGGCCATGTCCGGGCTGAACTGCCGGAATCGGTCGACGATGAACGCGGCCGCTTCCCCATACGGCACGGTCCGCGCGGATGCGCCGATCGGCGCTTCGACGTCGTGCCAGTCGAGGCGCTCCACTCCGAGCAGCTCCGCCTTGCGGTTCAGATACCGGACCAGCGCCGGCCGGCTCTCGTCGACCGCCGCCCACATCGCTTCCAGCGTCTCGCGCCGCATCCGGTTCATGTCGAGCGGTTCTTTCAGCACGCTGTTCCAGCCGCGCCGGCCGTACAGTTTGAGCCGGAAGCCCGCGATCCGGTTCAACGCCTCGGCGCACAGGTCGGCCTGGCGCCCCCATTCCGCTTCCCAGGCTTCGAATGCCGTCCGGCGCACGCCGCGGTCGCCGTGCGAGAGCAGATTCTGCATCTGCCCCGCCGAATAAGTCTTCGTCTCTCCCGTCTCATCCGCCGCCCGAAAACGGGTCCGCCCGACGACTGTATGATACAGCTCGCCCCATCCGTGGTAGCCGTTCACCGCCAGATCGCCGGCGAGCGCCTCCTGCTCGGGCGGCAGCTTCTCCTTCGCCCGCTCACGCCGCTCGGCCACATAGAATGCCGCCGCTCCGGGACCGGTTCCGGATGACAGCCAGCCGTTCCACGTCTCCTCATCGGCCGCGCCCAGCACGCGGTCATAGAGCGTCAGCGCCGCCTGATAAGCCGCAGCCAGGTTCTTCACCCTGTCATCCAATGCGGCGGCCCGGCGGTCGTTCACGTCGGCCGCCGTCAGGCAGGCCGTGAACGATTCCGCTTCCCTGAGGCGCGCCAGAATCGATTGCGCAGCCTGCGTCCACTGCTCAAGCCGGTCCGCGGTCACCGGCGCATCCTCCGCATCGCGAAGCGAACGTTCGAACGCTTCAATATCCCGCTGAAGGCCTTCCAGCTCCGCCGCGAACGCCCCGGATTCGGCCCCGCCGGGATAAATATTCTCCAGACTCCAACGCATTTCTGTTTTTTCCATACCGTGACACGCTCCTTTCCCAACCCGCGCATTGATTTGCCGCCGCTGACGTTGTAGTATAACCTTAATTATACCACGACCGGCGGCTTCAGCCCGCTGAAGGAGGACATCCGATGCCCGGACCGCTGCCTATCTCTCCCGACACCGCAATCAAACTGTCCAAGTATCTCGGCGTGCCGCTCGAGCATCTGATGCATATGCCTCGCCACATTCTGCTGCAGAAGCTGGCCGAGATGGCCGCGAAGGAGCAGGCGCAAAACCAGGAAAATGACCGGGGACAGGCAAGCGACAGGACGGAAGATCCGAAGAGCGGACCTCCTGCCGGACGGAACTCCGAAGCTTCGGACAAGCCCGGAGGGGACGAATCGCGATGATCCCGTTCGAACGCACCTGGCCGTATGATCGGATCATGGGCGACCTCTATGTGCAGGAGTGCCCGTTCTGCAAGACCGGCAACGTCATTCTGCCGATCCGCCCGGAAGATCTGGACGACATCCGCACGGGACGCCGGAGACTGCTCGTGTTCCCCTGCTGCCGCAACAAAGTGACCGTCATCGACGCCGATCCGGATTACCTGCTGACCGACACCGTGCTGCGCGGAAAATGAAACCGCCCGGACAAATGCAACAAAGCCGATCATCCCGCGCATGCGGAATCGATCGGCTTTTTCGATCTCTCGCTTCGGTTACAGCAGCTCGACCTCGTCCGGCAATTCCATCTTCTTCTCCAACATCTCCTGGCGGATATTCTGCCACGCTTCCCGCGAAGCCTTGATCATGCCGGCGTCCATGATCCGCTTGTCGTTGACGACGCGGGAGAACCATCTCACCGCCTCATAGGGCTCGTCCAGCCGGCGGTAAAGCTCGCCGATCAGATACATCAGCCGCGCGTTGTCGATGTTCACGCCTTCCAGTTCGTACACGCGGATGTACGCTTCCAGCGCATAGCGCAGGAACCGGCGCTCCTGCTCCTGGTTATCCCGCAGCCGGTACATCCAGGCAATATGATGAAGAAGACCGGCGATGACGCGATCCTTGTCTCCCACCGTCTGCGCGCAGAGCAGCGCCAGCTTGTAGCAGTCGAGCGCCTCTTCCCATGTCCGCTGTCCGCCGTAATCGCGACGCACCCAGCTTTTGCCGATGCGGTTCTTGTACAATTCCTTCTGTCTGGGCGTCAGTTCCTGCAGCGAATTCTCGGTGGATGCGTAACCACAGTTCGGGCACACGCGCACGACGTAGAAATCCGGATTGACTTCGTCCCGATAGTGGCTGCAGAAGTCTGAATCGGTGCGGGTCACCTTCCGGAAACTCGGACGGACGCGGGAGCTGGAGAAGGTGTTCTCGCAGCACGGACACTGGACCTTCACCTGGAATAAAGGATCGATCATGACTCAGCCTCTCCTTGTTCGACCGTATTCACAAAATGATAGGCCGGACCGGACAACCGCTCCAGCATCATTGCCCTGAGCTCCGGCGCAAGCCCGACTTCTTCAAGAGCGCGGCGCATGCAATCGAGCCACGCGTCCGCCCGTTCGCGCGTAATCGGAAACGGCAGATGCCGGGCGCGCATCATCGGGTGCCCGTAGGCTTCCGAATACAACGGCGGTCCGCCGAAGAACTGGCTGAGGAACATGAACTGTTTCTCCATGACAGGCCGGATGTCTTCCGGGAACAGCGGTCCAAGCAGCGGATGCGCCTGGACCTTCGGATAGAAAGCCTCGACAATGCGGCGCAGAACCGGCGCTCCGCCGATCGCGTCATACAGGGTGCCGTATTCACGCAGCATTGTGTTTCACTCCAAACGCCAAGATGTCAACACTTCAGTAGTACAGTCAGCATTATACCATACTTTGGACGGGATATCGACAGGCCGGATGGCCCGTCGATGCCCGGCGTCATTTCCGTGGGGATGTTCGGCGGCAGACAAGCATATCTATGAGAAGGAGTCCACTTGCGGGAGGGAAGCGGAGTGGCGCGAATGGTTCGGTTCCTGGTGCGGCCGGCTCCGCTCGCCGCATTAGGCTGTCTGCTGCTGGCCGCGCTGATGGCGGCGCATCCCGCCGCTTCGCTGAGCGCGTCGTTGCGCGGCATCGCCGTCTGGTGGGACGTTCTGTTCCCTGCGTTGTTCCCGTTCTTCGTCATGGCCGAGCTTATGCTCGGTTTCGGCGTCGTCCATTTCTTCGGCACGCTGCTCGATCCGCTGATGCGCCCCGTCTTTCGTCTGCCCGGCATCGCGGGCTTCGTCGTCACGATGGGACTGATCTCCGGCTACCCCGTCGGCGCCCGGCTGACGTCCAGGCTGCGGGAACAGGGACAGATCAGCCGGACGGAGGGTGAGCGGCTCGTCGCTTTCGTGACGACGTCCGACCCGATCTTCCTCATCGGCGCCGTCTCGGTCGGCTTCTTTCACCAGGCCGCCCTGGCGCCGTTGCTGGCGGCCGCGCACTACGGCGGCGCTCTCATCATCGGGCTGAGCTTCCGCCAGTACAGACGGCGGGAACCGGTCACCCGCGCCGCCGCGAAGGACGGCGCGCGGCTGCTGCCCGCCGCGCTCACCGCCATGCATGAAGCCCGGACGGCCGACGGCCGCCCGTTCGGCCGGCTGCTGCAGGATGCGATCGGTTCGGCGCTGCGGCTCAACATCGTGGTGGGCGGTCTGGTCGTTTTTTTCTCCGTCGTAATGGAACTGCTCGCCCGGGCGAATGTCCTCGATCTGCTCGTCGGCATGCTGCAGTCGTTCCTGCATGCGGCCGGACTGCCGCCGCAAATGTCCGCCGCATTCGCGAACGGGCTGTTCGAAGTGACGCTGGGCGCGAAAGCGGCCGGAGAACCGGACGCGACGCTGCTGCATCGGGCGGCCGCCGCGGCGTGGGTGCTGTCCTGGGCCGGGCTGTCCGTGCATGCGCAGATCGCCAGCATCATCGGCGCGACGGATATCCGCTATCCGCCGTTCCTTGCGGCCAGAGCGGCACACGGCATCATCAGTTTCGCGCTCGTCTACCTGCTGTGGGGGCTGCTCGGGCCTTGACCGGTTGAAGCGGGCATGTTTGTCTATCGCGTCATTTTTCGCTATGATCGAGGGAGAATGATGCGGAAGGAGACTGTCCGTTGAGATATGTCGTGATTGACCGGGGCGACGACCATTCGAAACAATTGTCCGAGCGGTTCCACACATTGGCCGCGGCCCAGGGGTTTACCCTTGATGAGCATCGCCCGGACATCGTCATCTCGATCGGCGGCGACGGCACGCTGCTGGAGGCGTTCCACAAATACGTCCACCTGCTCGACCAGGTCAGTTTCATCGGCGTGCATACCGGCCATCTCGGCTTCTATGCCGACTGGCAGGCCCATGAGCTGGACACGCTGGTTATGAAAATGGCAGAAGACAAGCCGCAGTACGTCCGCTATCCGCTGATCGAAGTCGTGTCCAACACGCCCGACGGCAGCGACCGGTACCTGGCGCTGAACGAATTCACGCTCAAAGGCGTCGAGGGCACGCTGGTCGCGAGCATCCACATCAACGACGAGCTGTTCGAGATGTTCCGCGGCGACGGCATCGTCGTGTCGACCCCGTCCGGCAGCACAGCCTACAACAAAAGCCTCGGCGGCGCGGTCATCCACCCGTCGATCGAATCGCTGCAGATCGCCGAGATCGCGTCGATCAACAACCGGGTCTACCGGACGCTCGGTTCGTCCGTCGTCCTGCCGAAGCACCATCATTGCGACATCGTCTCCGCGAAGGAGTCGCAGCGGCTGGCGCTCGTCGTCGACCACATCACCATCGAACGGAACGACATCCGCTCGCTGCGTTGCACCGTGTCGGACAAGAAGATCTGCTTCGCCCGGTACCGGCCGTTTCCGTTCTGGCGAAGGGTGCGCGACGCCTTCCTCGTCGAGCCGTGAGCTGCATTTGAACCGGGCGGACCCGCACCGGGCAAAATCTGGTGCATCATTTGCACCATATTGCGAGGCAGCCCCTGCCAACAACAGCCGGGAGCATTCTCCCGGCTGTTTTCACGTCCGCCGCGCGAAGTAATCGTTCAATATCCGGAGAAAAACATTCGGAAACGCCAGCGACGCCATGTCCCCGGGGCCGATCCACAGCCAGCCGTCCGGCGGCTCTTCCCCGCACGACCGCCCGCCATACGGCGCGCCGGTTTCGGCGGCAACGCCGGATGCAGCTTCGGAGGCGGCTTCAGAGACTGTTTCGGAGACGGCGCCGGCGGCCGCTTCCCGCCCGCCTTCCAGGAAAAAGCCGAATTCGGCGAGATACACGTCCACCTTCCACCGGATATGGCTGAAGACGTGCTCTTCCTCCGTCCAGAGCCGCTCGGGGCGGACGAGCAGCCCCGCCTCCTCCGCGAGCCCTCGGCTGAGCGCATCGAACCGGCCGTGCCCGGCCCCCGCCTCCACCGCCGCCGCCTCATCCGGCGCGAGCATATGCGGCAGCTCCCACATGCGGGCGAGCAGCCCGCTGTCCGGCCGCCGCCGGACGAGCACCTTGCCCGCGTGCTCGCCCCGCCCCTCGACGAGGGCGGCAAGCCGGAGCTCGGGGCGCGGCGGCTTCGGCTTCGATTTCACGGGCAGCTCCCGCTCCCGTCCGGCGGCCCGGCCGGCGCATTGCGCGAGCACCGGGCAGAGCAGGCAGCCCGGCGACTTCGGCGTGCAGACCAGCGCGCCGAGTTCCATGACGGCCTGATTGAAATCGCCGGCCCGCCCTTCGGGAATGATCGACGCCGCCAGCCGCTCGATCTTCGTCCGGGCGGACGGCTTCGAGATGTCGTCCTCCAATAGGAAATACCGCGACATCACCCGCATCACATTGCCGTCCACGGCCGGTTCCGGCTTGTTATAGGCAATGCTCAGAATCGCGCCTGCCGTGTAGGGGCCGATCCCCTTCAGCGACGAGATCGCCGCCTTGTCGTCCGGCACGACGCCGCCGTACAGCTCGACCACCTGCCGCGCGCCCGCCTGCAGATTGCGCGCCCGCGAATAGTAGCCGAGGCCTTCCCAGCATTTCAGCACCTCTTCCTCCGGCGCTTCCGCCAGATGCCGCACCGTCGGGAAGCGCTCCATAAACCGTTCATAATACGGAATCACCGTATCGACCCGCGTCTGCTGCAGCATCACTTCCGATACCCAGATGCGGTAGGGGTCCCGATCCCGCCGCCACGGCAGATCGCGCTTGTTCGCATCGTACCAGTTCAGCAGCTCCGCGGCGAAAAAAGCGGCAGCCGCTTCAGTCTTCTCCCTGCTCATATCCGCTTCCCCCTGTGCCGGCGTCAGCCGCCGCGGCCTGAACTTCCGAAATCCGCCCGCCCTTCGCGGCGGCCCGGTCCGCCATCGCCTTCCGTTCGCCGTAGAGCTTGCGGTAGCGCGTCGGCGAAATGCCCGTGTGCTGCTTGAACAGACGGGACAGATAATGATTCCGCATCCCGACGGAAGCGGCGATATCGGCAATGTGGATATCGGTCTCTTCCAGCAGCTTCTTGACCTTCTCCAACCGCTGCATGTTGACGTACTGGATGGGCGGGTAGCCGATCAAATTTTTGAACAGGCTGATGAAATAGTTCGGATGCAGATAGGCGATTTTCGCCAGCTCTTCGAGCGTCAGATTCTCCGCCAGATGCTGGTCGATGTAGTCCAGCACCTTCCCAAGCTTGACGTAAACATCGATGTTGCCGAACGCTCCCTCATCCACCTGGCACTGTTCGAGGAAGCAGGCAAGCGCCTCGTACAGCGCGGCTTTCGAACGCAGCACGCTCGTGATGGACCGGTCATTGTACGAATCGACCATCGCTTCGAACAGACGGATGATGTCGGAGCGCCCGGACATGTCGACGCAGACGGGCAGCTTCAGCATATCGATCAGCTCGGCATCGCCGAGATTGGCGTCAAATTGGACCCAATAGGCTTCGACCGGCTCCGTCCCCGCCACGCCGCACGACTGCTCGATTCCGGCGGGCAGCAGGGACAGGCAGCCCGGCCTGGTGCCGTATCGCTTTCCGTTCACTTCAATCCAGCCCGTGCCTTTGCTGATATAGACGAGCCGGAAGCCGTGAGACCGCGAACGCCCCAGGCTGAAACCGGGAGCGAAGGAACTCCATGCGGCCAACGTCACTTCTGCGTTCAGTCTTCTCAGATGCTGCTGCAGGATGATCCGATAAATTCGTTCCATAGTCGCTCCCAGAAGTTCAGGATTGTCTGATGCACTCGATTTCTCAGCGTCGTTCGGCGAGTGCGAACGCCGATGCGAAACCGCGCTCGTGGGTGATCGTCACGTGGATGCGGGTCGCCGACGGGTCCAGTCCGAGCCGTTCCCACGCCCGCGCGGACAGGGTGCAGGTCGGTTTTCCCAGCCGGTCGGGCAGCACATGGATATCGATAAAACGGACCGCCGCCCCGATGCCGCAGCCGAGCGCCTTCGACACCGCCTCTTTCACCGCGAACCGTCCGGCCGCATATTCCGCCATCCGCTTGCCTCCGGCCGGCGCCAGCGCGATTTCCTCTTCCGTCAAAATGCGCCGGATGAACATCTCCGCCGTATGCCCCTGCAATATCCGCTCGATCCGCGCGATCTCCACCAGGTCATGTCCGATGCCGATGATCACGTAAGCCGCTTCACTCCTTCATGGCGCCGCGGTTGAAAATAACTTCAATCTATTATAGCAGTTCTTCCGGCAAGCAAAAACGGCTTGCGACCGTCCTTCCCGGAAAGCGCAAAAAAAAAAAAAGCGAAGGCCTCTCCGCGAGGAGAGACCTTCTGATTGTCGGCTTAAGTCTGCGCCGATCACATCATGTCCATGTTCGGCATGCCGCCCGGAGCTGCTTTCTCTTTCTCCGGCTTGTCGGCGATGACCGCTTCGGTCGTCAGGAACATGGCCGCAACCGAAGCCGCGTTTTGCAGCGCGGAACGGGTCACTTTCGCCGGGTCGACGATGCCGGCTTCGAACATGTTGACGAACTCGTCCGTAGCCGCGTTGTAACCGATGCCCACCGGCTCTTTCTTCAGCCGTTCGACGATGACGGAGCCTTCCTTGCCCGCGTTCGCCGCGATCGTGCGCACCGGCTCTTCGAGCGCGCGCAGCACGATGTTGATGCCCGTCTGCTCGTCGCCTTCCGCTTTCAGCGCGGCAACCGCGTTGTACACGTTGATCAGCGCCGTGCCGCCGCCGGATACGATGCCCTCTTCAACCGCAGCGCGCGTGGAGTTCAGCGCGTCTTCGATGCGCAGCTTGCGCTCTTTCAGCTCCGTCTCCGTAGCGGCGCCGACCTTGATGACGGCTACGCCGCCGGACAGCTTCGCGAGGCGCTCTTGCAGTTTTTCGCGGTCGAAGTCGGACGTCGTTTCTTCGAGTTGGGCTTTGATTTGCGCGATGCGAGCGTCGATGTCCTTCTTGTCGCCCGCGCCGTCCACGATGATCGTGTTTTCCTTCGATACGCGGACTTGACGCGCGCTGCCGAGTTGATCCAGCGTCGCCGATTTCAGGTCGAGGCCGAGTTCTTCCGTGATGACCTGGCCGCCCGTCAGCGCCGCGATGTCACCCAGCATCGCCTTGCGGCGGTCGCCGAAGCCCGGAGCCTTGACCGCAACGCAGGTGAACGTGCCGCGCAGCTTGTTGACGACGAGCGTTGCTTGCGCTTCGCCTTCGACGTCTTCCGCGATGATGAGCAGCGGTTTGCTCGTTTGGACAACTTTCTCGAGGATCGGCAGAATTTCCTGGATGCTCGAGATCTTCTTGTCGGTGATCAGGATGTACGGGTTGTCGAGCACGGCTTCCATCTTGTCCGTGTCCGTTACCATGTAAGCGGACGTATAGCCGCGGTCGAACTGCATGCCCTCGACAACTTCCAGTTCCGTCTGGATGCCTTTCGACTCTTCAACCGTGACAACGCCGTCGTTGCCCACTTTCTCCATGGCGTCCGCGATCAGTTGGCCGAGCTCTTCGTCGGCTGCGGAGATGGCCGCAACTTGCGCGATGGATTGACGGCCTTCGATCGGCTTCGCAATCTTCTTCAGCTCTTCGACAGCCGTCTTGACCGCTCTTTCGATACCGCGGCGGATGACCATCGGGTTCGCGCCGGCCGTTACGTTCTTCAGACCTTCGCGGATCATCGCCTGAGCCAGAACGGTAGCCGTCGTCGTGCCGTCGCCGGCCACGTCGTTCGTCTTCGTGGCGACTTCCTTCACCAGTTGGGCGCCCATGTTCTCGAACGGATCTTCGAGCTCGATTTCTTTCGCGATCGAGACGCCGTCATTCGTGATCAGCGGGCTGCCGAATTTCTTCTCGAGCACGACGTTGCGGCCCTTCGGACCGAGCGTCACTTTAACGGCATTGGCGAGCGCGTCCACACCACGGAGCATCGCGCGGCGGGCGTCTTCACCGAAAATGATCTCTTTGGCCATAGCGTGATTACCTCCTTGAACCGTTCAGAATCGACTTGCACGTTGTGTACGATGCATAACGCATCCGGACAGCGGATCGAAATCCGTCCGTATATGCGGCCGTCAGGCGGCCCATGCATGGGAATCCAGACGATCCGAATTATTCGAAGATCGCGTGGATGTCGCTTTCCCTCATGATCAGATAGTCTTTGCCTTCATATTTGATTTCCGTGCCGGCGTACTTCGAGAACAGCACGCGGTCCCCGACTTTCACTTCGGGAGCAACAAGCACGCCATCTTTGTACGCACCCTTGCCGACGGCGACGACTTTGCCCTCCTGCGGCTTTTCTTTCGCCGTGTCGGGCAGAACGATGCCGCTTGCAGTCGTTTCTTCTCTTGCGATCGGTTCGACCAGTACGCGGTCACCCAAAGGTCTGATCATGTAAATGCGCCTCCTTCGTAATGAAAGATATGCTGCAGGTTAGCACTCGACATGCTCAAGTGCTAACAACCAACTCTTATAATACTCAAGTTGATATTCCAATGCAAGGGGGGATCCGACGTCGGGACCGCAAAAAATTTCAGTTTTCGTCTTCCTTCAGACGCCCTTCCCGGCGCTGCATTCTGCGGTGCACCGACGACGCCATGTAGACGCTGAATTCATACAACAAGATGAGCGGCAGCGCGACAAGCATGTCCGAGATGAAATCCGGCGGCGTCACGAGCACGCCGACGAAAATGAGCCCGAAATAAGCGTACCGGCGCATCTTGCGCAGCCGCGCGGGGTTCAGAATGCCGATCCGCGTCAGGAACATGACGAGAATCGGCAGCTCGAAGAGGAGCGAGATCGGCACAATGATGTTGAACATGAACGAAAAATATTGCGCGATTCCGTAGGTCTCCTCCAGGCCGAGCCGACGCGAGACATGGGTGGTGAAATCGAAGGCCAGCGGAAAGACGACGAAATAGGAAAAAGCAAGCCCGACCGCCAGCATGACGAACGCAAGCGGCACATAGCCCAGCGCCGCTCTCCGCTCGCGCGCTCTGAGGCCGGGACTGACGAACGCCCACAGTTGATAGAACGCGAACGGCAGCACGATCAGCAGCGCGATCACGAAAGCGATTTTCATGTACATGCCGATGCCGTCCCACAGTGAGAACGCATGCAGTTCGGTCAGTCTGCTGGCCGGCTCGACACTCATCAAATAGTCGTAGACCGGTTCGGCGGCGAGCAGTCCCAGGACAAGTCCGATGAACAGCGCCGCCAGCACGTAAATCAGCCTGCGCCGGAGTTCGCCGATATGTTCAAGCAGATGCATCTGTTTCTCTTCGTCCGGCTTGGAAGCCTGAGGCCTTCCCAAGGGCCGAACGCCGTGATCCGCCAATGCCTGTCCCCCTCCTTCAGGCCCATTCAAATCCGCATCATCTTCCATAAAAAAAGCGTATTCCGGTTATTCCGGAAGCCGCTTCTTGTCCGCTGAATCCTGATTCTCCGGGCGCCCCGCTTCCAGGCGGCCTTTACTCTCATCGCGCTCGATGTCGTCCACGATCTCGCGCGCGCCCATCTTGAACTCGCGCAGCGTCCGTCCGAACGCTCTGCCGAGCTCGGGCAGCTTGCTCGGACCGAAGAGCAGCAGCGCGACGATGATGAGCAGGATGAACCCCGTCACTCCAATACCACTGGCCATTGGTCTGTCGTTCCTCCTTCAAGCCGCGTCCATCCGCTTCTCCAGGCGGATTCGGCCGGGCCGAATGTTCGTGTGTTCCGGCGCTTGTCAAGCGGCGCCGGCTATCCGTGAAGCAATCCTCCGCAGCCCATGCCGGCGATCTCTTCCCGCGTGATCCGGTCTCCGGCGAGAATGCGCGGCAACAGGACGTCGAACGATGTGTACGGATCGTGCATGACGCAGCCGGGCAATCCGAGGATCGGAACATCTCCGAGATACCCGACGAGCAGCATGGAACCCGGAAGCATCGGCGTCCCGTAGCTGACGATGTCCGCTCCGGCTTCCCGGATTGCCCCGGGCGTCCGGTCGTCCGGGTCGACGGACATGCCCCCGGTTACCAATATCATATCATACCCGCGTTCCAGCAAATAGTGAATCTCCGTGACAATTCTTTGTCGATCGTCCGGCGCGAAGCGCTGCTCGGCGACCGTGGAGCCGAGTGCCTCCAGCTTGGCGCGGACGGCCGGGCCGAACTTGTCCTTGATCCGGCCGCTGTACACTTCGCCTCCGGTCACGAGCAGACCGGCGCGTACGGAGCGGAGCGGCCGCACGGCGAGCGGCGCGCTCCCGTGCCGCGCCCGCCAATCCGCGGCCAGCGCCTCGGCTTCCGCGATCTTCCGCTCCGGCACGATGAGCGGGATGGCGCGCACCGCCGCGATCGCGCCGCCGGGCTGCAGCACCTGGTCGCGCCGGACCGTCGCGAGCGCGATGTCGCCGATCCGGTTCACGCTGCGCACGAACGCCTCGTCAAGGACGGCAAGGCCGCGCCGCTCGGCCCTCAGCGTCACCTTGCCTTCGCCCGGCTCGCCGAACGTGATCCCGTCGCCGGCAAGCGCCGAGGCCAGCCGCAGCGCGGCATCATCCTCGTGCAGATCGCCTTCGCCGAGCTCCAGCACGTAGATGTGCGCCTTGCCGATGTCCAGCAGCTTCGGAATGTATTCCTCGGTGACCACGTGCCCTTTTCGGAAGAGGCGGCCCTTGAACTGCCCGGGTATGATCTGCGTCAGATCGTGGGCAAGCGCCAGGCCCACGGCTTCCTCGACCGGCACTTCGCGCAGTCTCGTCTTCATGCTCCGCCTCCGCTTCACACATGTTCCGTTTCCCGTCCGGTCAGAATCGCCAGCGCGTGCGGCAGCTGGTCGATGATCGCCATCAGACTCTCCTGGACGCCCTTCGGGCTGCCCGGCAGATTGATGATCAGCGTGCGGCCGCGGATGCCGGCGATGCCGCGCGAGAGCATCGCCGCGCGGGTCTTGTGCATCGCCCCGATCCGCATCGCTTCCGCAAGGCCCGGGACCTTCCGCTCGATGACGCGCTCCGTCGCTTCCGGCGTCACATCGCGCGGCCCGAGTCCCGTGCCGCCCGTCGTCACGATCAGATCCGGACGGTAGTACTCGGTGATTTCAATCAACGCCGCCGTTATCTCATCCTGGTCATCCGGCACGACGCGGTATTCGACGATTTCGCCGCCGATTTCTTCTTCCATCAATTCGCGGATCACTTGTGCGCTCGTGTCTTCCCGCTCTCCCGCGGCCCCCTTGTCGCTCGCCGTCAGAATCGCAACCTTCCAACGCATCCGTTTCCCCCTCCTGTAAGGAAAAACCGACAGCAAAGAAAATCCGACATCCGCAAATCCATCAGCCCCGCGGATCTTCACGCCTGTTCGGACGGTCTTGCGTAATCGCCGCTTTTGCCTCCCGTCTTGCGGAGGAGCCGCGTCGGGCCGATCTCCATGTCTTTCTGCATCGCCTTGCACATGTCGTAGACGGTCAGCGCCGCCGCCGATACGGCGGTGAGCGCCTCCATCTCGACGCCGGTCTTGCCGGTCGTCTTCACGGTTGCTTCAATAATCAGCCGGTCGTTCCCGGCTTCGCGGAATTGAATATCAATGCCGGTCAGCTGCAGCGGGTGGCACATCGGAATCCATTCGGCCGTCCGCTTCGCCGCCATGATGCCCGCCACCTGCGCGACGGCCAGCACGTCGCCTTTGCCGACCCGGCCGGAACGGATCGCCTCCAGCGTCTCCGGGCGCATCCTGACGGTCGTCTCGGCCACGGCCGCCCGCGCCGTCACGTCCTTGTCCGTCACATCGACCATCCTCGCCCGGCCCTGCTCATTGAAATGCGTCAGCTTCCCGTCCGCCATCCGAACATCCTCCCCGCCTCGGCAACCTGTAGACGCCGTCTTCCGTTATGTAACCGTCCAGCCGGGCGTCGTGCGGTTCGACCGGCACTTCGGGCACGATCTGCACCCCGAAGGCCAGTCCCATCCATCGCGCAGCGCCGCCCGAGGCGCGCATCCGCCCGGCGAACCGGTCGTAATAGCCGCCGCCGTAGCCGAGCCTGCTTCCGTCCGGCGCGAAGGCAAGCCCCGGGACGAAGACGGCTCCGATGCTCCGCGCATCCTGCCATCGCTCCGCTTGCGCCGGATCCGGTTCCGGCACGCCGTAAGCGCCCCGCTTCAGTTCATCGAAGCTTCGCACCCGGTACAGTTCGAGCGACCGGTCCGCCGTGTTGCAGACGGGGAGCAGGACAGCCAGTCCGCTGCGCCAGCCCCACTCGAGAAGCGGCCGTGTGTCCAGCTCCGAGCGGAACGAGGCGTAGGCGAGGAAGCAGTCCGCACCCCGCTCCCGGAGCCACTCCGCGGCATGGCGGCAGGCCCGTTCGGACCGCAGGTGCCGTTCGGGTTCCGGAATGCGGTCCCGCAGCGCGGCCATTTCCCGACGCAGCGCCGCCTTGCCGGCATGCCGGCTGCCGTATTTCACGAAAGACATCCGCCTTTCCCGTCATCTTGCGGTAATCCTGTCATCAGTTTACCATTCCGCCGCGCAATTCGCCAATGGCGCGGCGCGCATGTAAACCCGCAGCGCGGCGGATACTATGCGTATATTTTCCGGCCGCTCCCCCGGGGAGACGAAGGCCGGATTTCGAAGGCGGTGACTGAAGTTGGAACGGAACAAAAAGCGAAGAAGCAGACGGCTGGCAGCCGGCATCCTGCTTTCGACCGTAGGCATCGGTCTGGCTGCAATCCTTTTGTTATATACACATCCGAGTTACATCTACATACCGGATCGGGAGCACGTCCTGAACCCGCGCCGTCCCGCCGCGACGGTTCGCACGGCGCAGACGCCGGAAAACCCGGAGCCGACGGACGAGGAAACGCTCGATCTCGGCAGGCGGGCGTTCTACGGCGAGACGTTCGGCAATGAACATTTTCTTATGGATATCATGGGGCTGCTGGACGGACCGCTGACGATACGCGGGATTCTGAAGGCGACGGCGGCGCTGAAAGGCGAAGGCACGACGAATCTGCGGGTGGCGGCGGAGAAGGACGCCGTCATCGGCGGAAGAACGATCCGCAAGGGCGATCTCCTCGACACCGGCCTGGACGTCGCGAAGGGGTCGTATGTGCCGCTTGGCCTGAAAGTCTCGCTGGACAAGGGCAAGCCGCGGGTCGGCGTCGGCTGCATCGCCTGTCACGCCGTCTACGATCCGGTGAGCGGCAAGGTCGTCGAAGGTCCGCCGAACACCGATCTGAACGTCGGCCTCCTCCTCGCCATGGGCAACAACTCGGCCGCGTTTTTCACCCACACGGGCGTGACGACGGAGCAGATCCGCGGCCTCATCCGCTTCAAGGAACAGGCCAAAAGCTGGGTAACGGACAGCGAAGGGAAGCGCACGCCGCTGCCGGATCCGGACGAGCTCGAACGGCTGGTCGACGAACAACTCATGAAATGGCCGCCGGGTTCCATCGACACAACCATCGACATGGAGAACAACCCGGTCCAGATTCCCGATTCATTCACGCTCGGCGATCACCCGTACAACTGGAACGGCACGGCTTTCGCCGGTCCGTTCAAAGGGCTCATGACGTTCTCCGGCGTCCCGAACGCGCAGAATATGGACGCGCTGGCGCAGGCCGGGCTGAGCAAGCCGCTCTTCGGGCTCGACAAGGAAGTGTACATGGGGATTCTGCTGCAGCGGGCGGCCTCGTCCAAATATCGTTACGACCCGGCCAAGGGAACGAAGCCGTCCGAACAGTTCGCGGCCGTCGACCCGACGCCGGACTCGCCGGGCATCATCCAGTCGGTGCCGTCGCCCGCCCATCCGCGTTCATCCTTCGTATCGGTATCCGGCGTCCTGTCATCCGTTCCCGGATACCCGATCAACCGGCATACGCTGGCGATGTCCGCCTACCAGAATACGCTCAAGCCGCCGCGTTCGCACCTGAAAAGGGACGCGAAACTCGCGGCGGAGGGCAAAGCGGTGTTCCGGCGGGCCGGGTGCATCACCTGCCATGCCGGACCGTACCTCACGAACAACCGGATTGTCGCGACCGATGTCCTCGGCACGAACCCGTCGCGCGCCCGGTCGTTCAAGAAGACGGAGAAGTTCTGGGGACCGCCGCTCATGTACGATTACGATACGCCCGTGCCGCTGCCCAAGAAGATGAAGCTGCACCGGATGCCGCTGAACGGCATGTCCGAAGAACAGATCAAGCTGGCATTCGCGCACGGCAATTCGCCGGGCGGCTACAAGACGCCGAGCCTGTACGGACTTTACTGGTCGGCTCCGTACCTGCACGACGGCGGCGTCGCGGCCGGACCCGAGCCGGGACAATACGGCATCCCCGGCACGTTCAAGGCCGGCATCCTGCCCGACCCGGCCGAAAGCCTGCGCGCGCTGGTCGACAAGCGGCTGCGCGAGCGGGTCGTCAAGGCGAACCAGGCCGACAAGGACTTGCGCGAAGCGAATGTCGAAGGGATCGGCCACAACTACTGGGTCGATGAGACGACCGGCTTCACGCGCCGGGAGCAGGATGCGCTCATTCACTATCTGCTGACGCTGCACGACAAGGACGAATAGATCGGGCGCATCCGCATTCGACACGCAGGTTCCGCTCCGCGCCGGAATCATGTACACTGTTCTGTGTGGCCGCGAGTTGCGCGGCGCATGAGAACGGCCTGCATGGGAGAAGGCTGCGGAGGATCGACATGTTGCTGCAACTATCGGGAATCGCGAAAAGTTTCGGCGCCAAACCGGTGCTGTCCAATATTTCGTTTCACGTGAATGAACGCGAGCGGATCGGCATCGTCGGCGTGAACGGCGCGGGCAAGTCGACGCTGCTCGCGATCATTGCCGGCGAGCTGTCGCCGGATGACGGTGTGGTGAGCAGGCGCAAGGGCATGCGGATCGGGTATCTGGCCCAAAGCAGCGGGCTGCAGTCCGACCGGACGATCGACGAGGAGATGCGCGCCGTGTTCGCGGATTTGCTCGAGATGGAGCGGGAGCTTCGGGAGATGGAAGTCCGCATCGCCGATCCGAAGGAGATGGAAAATAAAACCCGCTACGAGGAGCTGCTGGCCCGGTATGCGGCGCTGTCCGATACGTTCCGCGAGCGCGGCGGATTCGAGATCGAAACCCGTATCCGCAGCGTCCTGCACGGCATGGGGTTCGGTCAGTATCCGCCGAACACGCCGATCGCCTCGCTCAGCGGCGGGCAGAAGACGCGCCTCGCGCTGGCGCGCATTCTCCTGCAGGCGCCCGATCTGCTCATTCTGGACGAACCGACGAACCATCTCGACATCGAGACGCTCTCCTGGCTCGAAGACTATCTGCGCGGCTATCCGGGCGCCATTCTCGCCGTGTCCCACGACCGCTATTTCCTCGATGCGCTGGCGGACAGCATCATCGAGATCGAACGGCACGCCGCGAAGCGGTACACCGGCAATTACAGCCGATACATCGAACGGAAGGCGGCCGAATACGAGTCCGCGCTCAAAGCCTACGAGAAGCAGCAGGACGAGATCGCGCGCATGGAAGATTTCATCCGGCGCAACATCGTCCGCGCCTCGACGACGAAGCGGGCGCAAAGCCGGCGCAAAATGCTCGAGCGCATGGAACGGATCGAGCGGCCGGCCGGGAATGTGAAGCGGGCGTCGTTCGCCTTCGAGATCGACCGCCAGACGGGCGCAGACGTGCTGGACGTGGAGGATCTGTCGGTCCGGTTCGAAGGCAGCGACCGTCCGCTGTTCCGGAACGTCTCGTTCCAACTGAAGCGCGGGGAGACCGTCGCCATCGCCGGCCCGAACGGCATCGGCAAGTCGACGCTGCTGAAGGCGCTGCTCGGGCGGATCAAGCCGCAGACCGGCACGGTCCGGTTCGGCGCCAACGTGAAAATCGGCTACTACGATCAGGAGCAGTCGCAGCTCCATCCCGACAACACCGTGCTCGACGAGGTGTGGAACGCTTTTCCCCATCTGGAGGAAGTGCGCATCCGCACCGTGCTCGGCAATTTCCTGTTCAGCGGCGACGACGTGCTGAAGAAGATTTCCTCGCTGAGCGGCGGCGAGAAGGCGCGGGTCGCCCTGGCGAAACTGATGCTCGAGCGGGCGAACGTGCTCTTTCTGGACGAGCCGACGAACCATCTGGACCTGTACAGCAAGGAAGTGCTCGAGACGGCGCTCATCGATTTCGAGGGGACGCTGCTGTTCATCTCGCACGACCGCTATTTTCTCAACAAGATGGCCGAGCGCATCATCGAGCTGACGCCGGACGGCGTGCGGGTTTACCTGGGCAACTACGACGACATGCTGGAGAAAAAGCGCGAGCAGGAGGAGCTGCGGCTGGCCGGCGAGACGGCGGAGCGTACGGCGGATCGGACGGACGGCGGCGGAGCGGCGGATGCCGCCGGGGCACGCAGCGGCGCGGGCGGCGGGTCATCCTACGAAGCCGAGAAGCAGGCGAAGCGGCAGGAGCGCCAGCGCCAGCGGCGGATCGAGCAGCTGGAAGCGGAGATTGAAGCGCTGGAGGCGGCCATCGCGGCCGTTGAAGCGGAGCTCGCCGACCCGGCCGTGTATCTGGATTACACGCTCGTGCAGGAAAAGCAGCAGCAGCTCGACGAGAAGCGCGCCGCGCTGGAAGCCGCGTTCGCGGAGTGGGAACAGTTGATGGCCTGACAAGCATGCGGAAAGCCCGTCTGTCACCGAATGCGGCAGACGGGCTTATATATGTCCGGGGAGTCCCGCGGCTTCCCGGCCTCAACGGCGCCGGTCCTTCGGCAGCAGGAACGCCAGCAGCCCGATCAGCGGCAGATAGCTGACCGCGTCGATGACCGGGATCGGGTTCTCGCCGATCGCGCTCATCCATTCGCCGAGGACGACGGCGCCGAGCGCTCCCATGCCGAACGCGAGGCCGACGATCAGGCCGGACGCCATGCCGACGTTGCGCGGCATGAGTTCCTGCGCGTAGACGACGCTGACGGAGAATCCGGACATCATGATGAAGCCGAGCACCGTGACGACCGGGAAAATCGCCTCAAGCGGCAGATACGGCAGCGCCAGCGCGAACGGAGCCGAGCCGACGATCGAGAAGATGATCATATTTTTGCGGCCGAACCGGTCGCCCCAGATGCCGCCGAAGAACGTGCCCGCCACGCCGGCCCCCAGATAGAGGAACAGGGCGAGCTGGGCGGTCTGCTTCGACACCCCGAATTTGTCTTCCAGATAGAACGGGTAGAAATTGTTGATGCCCGCGGCGTACCACGAACGCGCGAACACGATCAGGACGAGCAGCGTCAGCGCGAAGGCGACCGTGCGGCCGGACAGACCGTCGTGCAAGGTCCGGCCGTCCGCCGCCTTGCCTTTGCGCTTCACCGGCACCCCGTATGCGGCGAGCTGCGTGCGATACCACGGCACGACGTACAGCGCGACGGCGATGGCCGCGGCGGCGAGCAGCATCCCCCAGGCCGCGCCGCGCTGGCCGAGCGGAATGAAGATCGCGATCGTCATGAGCGGCGCCAGCATGGAACCGGCGTTGCCGCCCATCTGATAGATCGATTGGGCGAAACTTCGCCGCTCGCCCGCGGCGAAATAAACAACCCGCGAACCTTCCGGGTGAAAGACCGCCGAACCGATGCCGATGAAGACGGTTGCCAGAAGCAAGGTCCAGTAATTCGGCGCGAACGCCAGCCCGGCGATGCCGAGCAGGCTCATCCCCATGCCGACCGGCAGCATGCCGGGCGTCGGATGCCGGTCGGAATACAGGCCGACCACGGGCTGCATGACGGATGAGGTCATATTGAGGGCAAAGCTGAGCCACCCGATCTGCGACAACGTCAGCGCCAGCGAATCGCGCAGCACCGGGAACAACGCCGTCACGACCGTCTGCATCGAGTCGTTGAGCATATGGATTGCGCTGACGGCGAACAGGATCGAATAGACCGTCGCGGTCTGCACGGCCATGCGGGTTTGAACGGCTGTGTTCAATGAAATGCGTCTCCTTCCGGGTCCAAAAGTGCGTTAGACCAAGTGTAGGCCTGGCGTAAACACGCGTCAAACGGCGGAAAAGGCGAAATACGCGGAAATAACCCCGCCCCGGACCGTGTCGGCGCGCCGGAGGCTGTCATCTGCCGCCGCGGGCGGTTTTCAGGCGGCGGAACTTCCGGAATGAACCAAAAAAAGCCTCCCGCCCGACGGATGGACGGAAGGCTTCTTCCCGCGCGGCGCTTACGGCTGAAGCGTTTCCAGCAGCAGCCGCAGCCGCTGCTCGTGCGCGCGCGGAATGTATTCATGGCCGAAGTAGCGGAACACGGAGATCGATTTTTCGCAGTTCAGATGGTTGTACGCCGCGAACACCGTCGACGGCGGCGTGATCGTGTCGACGAGGCCGATCGACACCCATGTCCGGCACTTGACGCGCGGCGCCAGGTTCATGACGTCGAAGTAGGACAGCGTCCGCTTCGCCCGCGCTTCAATCTCCGGATCGCCGTTGCGGCGGAAAAATTCGTTCAACTCCAGGTACGGACCGCTCGGCGTAATGTCGATCGCCCGCTCGAAATGCGCCAGATACGGATAATCCGCGGCCGCGACGACCGGAATGTCCGACAGCGCCGCAGCGGCCAGCGTCAATGCGCCGCCCTGGCTGCCGCCGCTCACGCCGATGCGCGTGCGGTCCACCTGATCGAGCGATGCGAGCACTTCAAGCGCCCGGACCGCGTCCATGTAGACGCCGCGGTAGTAATATTCATCCTCGGACAGAATGCCTTTCGACATCCATCCCGCTTGGGCGCCGTGGCTGTAGACGGTGTTGTCAGCGCTTTCGCCCTGCTGACCGCGGCACAGCATGAGGAACGCCGCATAGCCGTGGAGCGCCCAATTCACCGTGTCGTGAATCTGGCCTTCCATCGCCCAGTTGTAGCCGTGGTACAGCATCAGCCCCGGGAACGGACCTTCGCCTTCGGGCAGCGCCAGCCAGCCTTGAATGGTCGCGCCGCGAAAGCCCGAATAGACGACCTTGAACATACGCACGCCCCGCGCCGGGTAATCATGCGGCGTCAGTTCATACGACAGCGGCGTTTCCGCCAGTTCGCGGAGCGTCCGATCCCAGAACGCGTCGAAATCGGGCTGCCGCGTAAGCGGGGGCTTGTACTTCTCCAGCTCGCTTAATGGAAGATCGTAAGGTTGAGCCACGTCGAGCATCTCCTCTCCAGACGGTGGGTTCGGGTTCAGTGTAAAACAAGGCCCCTTGCCTGGCAAGGGGCCTTATGATCATCGGTTTTACAGCCCGATCCAGTCCGCGAACGACTGGACGGTGATCCGTCCCGGCGCAGCGGGCGCGAACGCCCGTCCGGCTGCGCCCCGGCCGAGAAACTCGACCGTGACCGGAATGCCCGGGATGAGGTCGAACCAGTTGTCGCTGAAGACGCCTTCCGCTTCGGCGAACAGCGCGACCTGCTTCGCGAGCGTGTCCGTCTCGAGCGTGAACGCCGTTCCGTTCGAACCTGCCACTTCCCGGATCGTCACTTTCGCCCTGGACAATTGGATGTCCTTGGCCGGGACGAAGTAGTGCAGCTTGCTGTCGAGCACTTGACCGTCCGCCGCAAGATCGGCTTTCAGCACCGTGCGCTTCGGATCCGCTCCTTCGAGCAGACCGTCGACGGAAGACGACCAGACGACCGCGGTCGCGTTCGCCTCCACCTTCGCCGGTACGCTGAACTGCTTGAGCAGCTTGCCGTCGAAATCATACAGCGCTGCGTGCAGCGTGCCGTCGATCGGCTGCAGGACGTCGGAGACGATATGAATGTCCACTTCGCCTTCCTTCGTGCCGTCGATCGACACCATGATGTCCTTCATGCTCTTCTTCGCGTAGTACTGGATCGCTTTCCAGCGGCCGTAGTAGTCCATCGACGCCCACGACGCCACCGGCCAGCAGTCGTCCATTTGCCAATACAGCGTGCCCATGCAGAACGGCTTGCGGCGGCGGTGCGCCTCGATCGCGAACTTCATCGCTTCGCCCTGCAGCACCTGGCTGACGGACAGGAACGAGACGAAATCCTTCGGCTCGGGCAGATACATGCTCTGATATTGCTTGATCAGCTTGTTGCCGGACGGATGCCGCTGGTGGCTGAGCATGACGTCGGAGAGCAGTTCCATCTCGTGATCCTGCGCATACGAGCGGACGGTGCGCTCTTCCGGGAACGACTGGAATCCGTATTCGCTCATGAACCGGCCGAGGTTGAGCGTGTAGCGCTCGAACGGCTCCACTTCATGCCAGACGCCCCAGTAGTGGATATCGCCGGACGTCGTCCGCTTGCCGGCATGCTGGTTCGCGTCGCGCGTCAGTCCCTGCATCGGCGAAGACGGCCAGTAGTCCGCCTCCGGCGCCAGCCGGCCGACGACTTCCGGAAGCAGCTCGTGAAAAATCGCCTCATAATCCGCCCACAGCTTCTCCCGGAGCTCCGGCGAATACTCCTTCTTCCAGCCCCAGCCCGCGTCCTCGATGTAGTGCGACCAGGCGGTGTCGATCTCGTTGTTGCCGCACCAGAGCGCGATGCACGGATGATTGCGCAGCCGCTTCACATTCTGCTCCGCTTCGGCGCGCACGTTCGCCAGGAACGCTTCGTCGCCCGGGTACAGGCTGCATGCGAACATGAAGTCCTGCCAGACGAGAATGCCGTACTCGTCGCACAGCTCGTAGAACGTGTCGTCCTCGTAGATGCCGCCGCCCCAGACGCGCAGCATGTTCATGTTCGAGAGCGCGGCCGACGCGATCTCATGTTCGTAACGCTCCCGCGTCACTCTGGTGACGAAGCTGTCGAGCGGGATATGGTTCGCGCCTTTGGCAAACACCTTGACCCCGTTCAGTTCAAAATAGAACGACGTGCCCCATTCGTCCTTCTCGCGCACGAGACGGATCGAGCGGAGGCCGGTCCGAACCTGCCGCGCCGCCGCCTGCCGGCCGGATGCCAGCAGCTCCGCGCGGAACGTGTACAGGTGCTGGGCCCCGAGCCCGCGGCTCCACCACAGCTTCGGGCGCTCGATCGCCGCATCCAGCTCGATCGTCTGCGTGCCGGGCGCAAGCGCCACTTCCCGCTCCCAGACGCGCCCGTCCGCCGACAGCCGGAGCGTGCCGCTCCATGCGCTCTCGGCTTCGACTTCGACGACGGCGGTCAGCTTTGCTTCTGCCGCCGTTACGCTGCGCTGGCGGATGAACAGGTCGGCGATGCGCACACCGGACCAGGCTTCGAGCCGCACTTCACGCCAGATGCCGCTCGTCACGAACCGCGGACCCCAGTCCCAGCCGTAATGATACGGCGCCTTGCGCGCGAAGACGCTCACTTTCTTGTCGCCGAGGCCGCCGTTCTCCGACTGGTCGTTCACCGCCGGCAAGGCGTAGCCCAGCTTCTCCAGCTTCGGCAGATCCTCGTTGATCGGCGAACGGAACCGGATGTGCAGCTTGTTGCCCGCGGCCTTGAGCAGCCGCTTCACTTCGACGCGCCATGTGCGGAACATGTTGTCCGCAGACAGCACATGTTCGCCGTTCAGCGTCACATCGGCATAGGTGTCGAGACCGTCGAACACGAGATCGACCCTGGACTCGCCGAGCACCTCGGCCGACACGTCAAACGTCGTCTCGTATACCCAGTCCTGCTTGTCGATCCACTGCAGATCGCGCTCGTTCGTCCCGTGAAACGGGTCCGGAATCTTGCCGTTCTTGAGCAGATCGGTGTGGACGCAGCCCGGCACGACGGCCGGCAGCCAATCCTTGTCGCCGACGCCCCGGAATTGCCAGTTGCTTGTCAATCGTTGAACCGCGTTCATAACGTCCTCCCGGCAGATCAGATTCTGCTGATTTTCACACACATTATACACGAGCTTGTTCAATAGGTAAATTGAATTCCGGGCAATTTTTGTTCATTTTGTTCACTTTTGCGCAGAAAATTTTGATCTTTACTGGTATTCTTCCGATGCCTGTGCTATAATTTTAACAAAATGAACAAATTGATCATTCTTGTTGACAATACCCTCCGCGGAAAACTGGCAGGTGAATTTTGCGCTCCCATGAAACGAAAAGCAACCACCAGCGACATCGCCCGGATGCTCGGATTGTCGCGCACGACGGTGTCGAAGGCGCTGAACGGCCATCCGACCGTGCCGCCTTCCACGCGGCAGCGGGTACTCGATATGGCCGCGCAGCTTCACTACAAGCATTACCGGCCGGCCGACCAGGCAAACCGTGCGGAGCAGCGCGAAGCGGCCGGCGCCGCCATGCGCACGATCGCCTGTCTGATCCGGTCGAGCCTCGCCCGTTCGGGCAGCAAGGGCTACTGGGTGGACGTGCTGCAGGGCATCGAAGAATCGACGCGGCGCCGCGGCTGGAACATGGTGCTGCATTTTGTCCACCAGGAAGACCTGGAGTCGCTGCGCCTGCCCCGCTCGCTCACGGAAGCGCATGTGGACGGGGTCATCATGGCCGGCATCACCCGCCTGGCCTACGTGCGGGCCGTCGCCGAACTCGGCATGCCGGCCGTGCTGATCGATCATGACAGCGCGGCGCGGGCCGAAGACGCCCTCTTCGACACGGTGCTGATGGAGAGCGAGCAGAGCGTCTGCGATCTGACCGCGCGGCTCATCGAGCTCGGACACCGCCGCATCGGCTTCATCGGGGACATCGCCGACTGCCTGTCGTTCAGGGAACGATGGAACGGCTTCCGGCGGGCGATGATGGACGCCGGGCTCCCCGTCGATCCGGCCTGCTGCGCCGTGGCACCGAAGCCGGGCCACTATTACGACGGCGCGGAGATCGCCGAGGCGCTCGCCGCCATGCCGGCTCTGCCGACCGCCTTCGTCTGCGCGAACGATGTCGTCGCCGTCCGGACGATCCAGACGCTGGGGCGGATGGGACTCACCGTCCCGGAAGACCTGTCCGTCACCGGCTTTGACGCCATCGAGACGGACACCGACCCGCTGCCGGACGGCCTGCAGCTCATGTCCGTCCGGATCGACGCGGTGCGCGTCGGCTCCCGCGCGTTCGAACAGCTCGCCCTGCGGATGGCGCAGCCGGATCGGCCCATCGAGCATATCCGGCTGGCCACCGTGCCGGTGGCGGGAACGTCGGCCGCGCCGCCAAAGGCTTGACGCCGCCGCCGCAAGACGCCGAACGGCCGGCCGGGTATGACACCCGACCGGCCGTCCTTATGCTTGTTCAAGGCTCTGCAAAGTATGTCAGCACGAATACGAGCGGCGCATTGTAGTCGATCGCGTACTCGTTCGTCGCCCATGATCCGGGCGAATCCAGGTAAGCCTTCGCCGGCGGCGGCGACTCGCGCTCCAGCAGTTTGTCCAGCTCCGGATCGCCGCCGAATTTGTTCGGCCCGCCGACGAGCAGCCCCGGAATGTACGTGCCCGTTCCCGTAATCATCCGGCTGTGGGGATAGTCCGGCATTTCCGTCCCCGAACCGGTCAAATACGTCGTGCCGAGCGCGTTGCGCCCCAGCGTGTAATGCAACTGGTCGAGCGCTCCGTGCACATAGGCTTCCTTCGGCTCGAGCTCATGCGCAAGCAGGAGCAGCTCGGCCTTCGCCATGCCGTTCTTGGCGGACGCCCACGTGTACTCGTTCGGCGACAGCGCGTAACGGTAGCCGTCCCGCTCGATCCGGCCGACGATGTCGTCCGCCGCCTTCACCAGCTTCTGCCTGAGCGACGCCTTGACGGCCGGATCGCCCGCTTCCGCCGTCGCGTAGGCGAACTGTCCGAGCGCCAGCGTCGAGCCCCAGCCGATGATGACCGGCTCGCGCTGAAGCTGATGAGACAGCTTCTCGCCGATGTACGCCGCGTACCGCGCATCGCCGGTCGTCTTCAGCAGCTCGGCCGCCGCCCAGAACCGGTCGTCCTGGTCGCCGTTCTTGTCGTAGCCGCCCGAACCGTTGTCCTGGCGCTCGCTCTTCAGGACGATTGGCTCCGGATGCGCTTCGAGGAAGCGCCAGGCCCGCTCGGCTGCTTCGAGCAGCCTTCCGGCGTATTCGGCATCGAACGGCTCGTAGACGCGTGCCGCCAACGCCATGGCGCCGGCGAACATGCCGGTGCCGTAAGTCGTCATGCCGAAGACGTACCGCGGCTGCGTGTCGTCCTCCGGCCGGATCATGCCCGGCCATGTCATGCCCGACACCTTGTGGTAGACGGCGCCGTCGGGCCGCTGCATCTTGAGCAGCCAGTCCAGCTCGTATTTCACTTCCGCCAGCGCGTCGGGCAGCCCCGGCACATCGCTCGCGAACCCGGCCGGGAACTTGAGCTGCCCGGCGGCGAACTTCTCCGGGTTCAGCTCGTACGCGAGCAGGAGCTGGGCGGCCGTCACCGCGCCCGGCGTCACGTACTTGCCGTAGTCGCCGGCATCGTACCATCCGCCGCTGACGTCGACCGGCGTGCCCGCCGGCGCGTGCGGATGGTCGATGTCGAGCCGCGCCTCGGCATCCTGCAGATGTCCGGCTTCGTGCTTCAGCCCGGTTATCGGGTCGTCGATCGCCAGCCCTGCGCGGCCAAGCGTATAGGAGCGCAGCGCGTCAAAGAACGGCGCGTAATAGACGTTCCGGGCGATGCGGAACTTCCGCGACGACCCCGCCCCGGGCACGACGACCGCATACTCGCCTTCTTCCCGCAGGGCGCTGAAATCCAGATGCCGCACCCGCTCGCCCGAATTCGCGTCGATTTCGGCCCGGCCGACCTCTCCTTCGAAGACGACCGCCCGCGTCTCCGCATCGACGACCTGGAACCGCTCGGCCTCAGCCTCGCCTTCGAGCACCGCCACCTTGGGCGCGTCGGGCAGATAGCCGACCTGGTTGACCTTGATATCCTCGCCGTCATAGACCAGCTCCCCGGCATTCCACATTCCTTCGCCATCCTCTCCGCCCGCCGCATCGCCGGCATCCGATCCGCTGCCCGCGGAACCGGCCGCCTCCGCATGCTCCGGCGCGCGCTCCGCCTCGTTCCCGCCGTCCGCACATCCGGACGCAAGTCCGAACATCAGCATCAGGCTCAAGATCCATCCCGCCGTCCTGCCCATCCTGCTCATCCCGTGAACTCCCCCTGTATCCTTCTCATGCTCCAAAATGCGGCACAAACGCCTTCCGCTCGCTTTCCCCGCCGAATTTCCGACCGTGCCGTTAGGCTTATTTTCCTCTCATGCTCCTGCCCCGCCCGGTCGCCGCCGGTTTTCGTTCGTTATTGCGATCGTCCTATTCTTTGCCGAAGAACATGCTCGAAGCGTGCGAATATCGGACTATCCGCAGCCAAAATCCAGCGAATGGTTTACCATTTTTCGTTCGGATACGAAATGTATCTGGCAAGTTTTACAACGCTTATGGCAAATTCAGCTATGCTAAGATTGTCTTGCCGCGGCAAAATCATCCTGTGTGACGGAGGTTCGCCATGAAAAGGAACCTGCTGGTTGCGGCGCTTGCCGCATGCATCGCGCTGGCTTCGATGCCGCTCGCGGTTTTGGCCCATACATACAACGCGGAGCAAGTCCATGTCATCGACACCGTCAATTTCCGCACCCTTCCCTCCACATCAGGAGAACGGATCCGCTATCTCCGCAAAGGCGAAGTGCTGGATCTGATCGAGCGGACGAACGCCTACTGGCTCAAGGTCCGCGATGCGTCCGGCACGGTCGGGTATATCTCCTCCCTGGACAAATATGTGGAGATCAGGACTGCCGCCGTGACGACCGATCCGAACGGCGAAGTGATCTACGGCGTCAATCTGCGCACCGGTCCGTCCACCGATTCGGACGTCATCCGGATGCTGAAGAAGGGAGAGCCGGTCTGGATTCTCGAGCAGGTCAACAAGTACTGGTACCGTGTCGCCGACCGGGACCAGGTCATCGGCTACGCCAGCACGAACCCGAAATATATCCGCACATCGTTCGTGCCGCCGGTCGATACGCCTGAGGACCCGGGTCCCGCCCTGCCGGACGAGCCTTCCGTTCCGGCCGATCCCGATGAGACGGACAAAGACCTGATCGATCAGCCGGAAGAACCGGCATACAAGTTCGAGCCGAACGCGGTGATCGTCAGCACGGTCACGTTCCGGAAGGGCCCGAGCACGTCCGCGGAACGCATCCGCTATATGTATGCGGGCGAGAAACTGGCCGTCGTGAACAAACACAACGATTACTGGTATTACGTGCAAGACGCAGGCGGCGTCTACGGCTATGTCAGCACGAGCGCCAAATATATCTCGACCAGCTATGTCGAGCCCTACAAGAAGCTGGACCGCGCCGTTGCAGCCGAACAGGCCATCAACGCAGGTCTCAAATACCTCGGTACGCCGTACGAATTCGGCTCGAGCCGCAGCGACACGAGCACGTTCGACTGCTCCGACTTCGTCCGCCAGGCATACCTGGACGGCATCGGCCTCCGATTGCCCGGCGACTCCCGCAGCCAGGGTGCTTACGTGAAGGAGGTCGGCAAGACGAAGGACGACTGGCTAGCCTTGAACCGAGGCGACCTGATGTTCTTCATGTCCTACCAGGGAAGCAAGGCAGCCGACTACGCGAACGTCGACAAAACCAATGCCCGCATCACCCATGTCGGCATCTACCTCGGCGACGGCCAAGTGCTGCACACCTATTCCGAGAAATCCGGCGGCGTCCGGGTCGACAGCATCGCGGGCACCCATTGGGAGTACCGCTTCCTGTTCGGCGGGTTCGTCTACTGACCGCGAGCCTTCATAATTTCATTATATCTGCCCCCATGCTCCCGGTAGATAACAAAAACATCAGATTCATAACAAAACGTGAAACGGCCGGCCCCCGCGAAGGGGGCCGGCCGTTGGCGATTGCCGAATGGCTGCAACATTTTCGCCGTCAGACTTTGTAGGCCTTCATCGCTTTGATGAGCTCCTTGATGGACGGACGCTTGCCGTACATCAGCACGCCGGTGCGGTAGATTTTCGCCGACAGCCAGCCGAGCACCAGAATCGACGCGAGAAGGAGGCCCAGCGACAGCAGCACTTCCCACAGGGCGGGGTCGGCCAATCCGATCCGCAGGAACATGACGAACGGCGTGAAGAACGGAATGAACGACGTCACTTCCACGAAGCTCGACTGCGGCTGCTGAATGCCGAAAATGCCGATGTAGAATGCCGCAAGCGACAGCATCGTCAACGGCACGACCGCCTGACCGAGCTCCTCCGTCCGGCTCACGATCGAACCGACCGCGGCGTACAGCGTCGAATAGAGGAAGTACCCCAGCAGATAGAAGATGACGGCAAAGACGAGCAGCATCGGGTCCACGCTGGAAAGATTGAGGTCCAGCTCCTTGAGCATCTCCTGGTTGTGGGGCAGCATGACGTTGATGACGACGACCGCGGCATAGATGCCGATTTGCAGCAGCCCGACCAGAAACATGCCGAAGATTTTGCCGAACATCTGGGTCAGCGGCGCCACGCTCGTCACGAGAATTTCCATGACGCGCGAGCTTTTCTCGGCGGTGATCTCCGTCGCGATCAGCTGGCCGGTAATCATGATGCCCATGAACAGCACGATGATGAGCGCATAGACCAGACCGAACGCCAGCGCCTGTTCCTCCACCGTCTTGCCTTGATCCCCGATCGAGCCCGCGCCTTCAGCCGTGGTGATCTGCACCGTCTCGACGCGAACCGGCTCCGCCAGCGCCGTGCGCTGTTCTTCCGTCAGATTCGCGTCCGACAGAATGATGTCGGCCTTGATCGCCTGCAGCGCGCCCGACAGGGAAGACGTCCTGCCCGTGTCCATCAGTTTCTCCGACTTGTAGGTGACGGCCGGGAACGTCCGTCCTTCCGTTTCAAAGTCGAGGTAGCCCTTGATTTCCTTGTTCTTGACCCGCTCCTTCATCGCGGCGTCGTTCGCTTCGGCCGAACCGGCGTCCGGGTAGCCGACCAGTTCGATATCCGGCTTCTCCTGGCTGCCGTAATAAGCCTGCAGTCTTTCCGTCACGGCGGGTGCTTCATTTTCCACGAAGCCGATGCGGTCCGGCTCGTCGTTTTTCGCGAATTTCGAAATGATGTAAGGCAGATTGACCGCGATGCACAGAAGGAGCGAAATGATGATCGTCGTGACGATGAAGCTTTTCGTCCTCAGCTTGTTGCGCATGCTGAAGGACATGACCGTCCAAAGATTATTCAATGTTCTCACCCACCGATCGGATAAAGATTTCGTTCAGCGTCGGCTCCATCAGCTCGAACCGCACGACATCTCCCTGTTGCCGCGCGTGATCGAGAATCGCCTGCGCGGCATCGGGCCGGTCGATCAGCACCTCGTAGCCCGATTCCAGCTTCGCGGCGCTCCGGACGCCCGCAATCGTCTCCAGGCCTTCGATGGCCCGGTCGTCTTCCAGCCGCACGATCACCCGTTCGCGCGGGAACTGCTTCTTGATCTCGCGGAGGCTGCCCTGCAGCACGACGTTCGACCGGTGCAAAATCGTAATGTTGCGGCACAGCTCTTCCACATGCTCCATCCGGTGCGTCGAGAACAGAATCGTCTTGCCCTTGTCGCGCAAATCCTTCACCGCCGCCTTCAGCAGCTCGACGTTAACCGGGTCGAGGCCGCTGAACGCCTCGTCCAGCACGAGAATGGAAGGATCGTGAATGACGGCGGAGATGAACTGGATCTTCTGCTGGTTGCCCTTGGACAGTTCCTCGACCTTCTTGTCGAAGTATTCCGGCACATTGAACCGTTCGAGCCATTCCTTGAGCCGCCGGTCCGCCTCCTTCGCGGACACGCCGCGGAGCCTCGCCAGATAGATCACCTGGTCGCTGACTTTCACTTTCGGATAGAGGCCGCGTTCTTCCGGCAGATAGCCGAGGTCCCGCAATTGCTCGCGGCTGTACGGCTTGCCGTGATACAGGATGCTGCCGCTGTCCGGCATGATCAGCCCGAGCACCATCCGCATCGTCGTCGTCTTGCCCGCGCCGTTCGCACCGAGCAGACCGTAGATTTCGCCGGCTTCGGCCTTGAAGCTGATGCCGTTCACGGCCGTCTTGTCGCCGAATTGCTTTACGATCCGTTCGACTTGCAACGTACTCATTGCATGACTCCTTTCGTTCCCAGTTGTCTCTGCAGCTTCTCCCTGTCAACCAGTACGGCCAGGATATCGTCGAGTTCCATGGATTTCCTTCCGGCCGGCGCAAGATCCCTTGCGGCGAGCCAGGCTTCGGCTTCCCGCGCTGCGCTCGTCACCGCGCGAACGACGCCGCCGGCGTCCTCCAGTCCGGCCAGCCCCGGCATGTCGGACAGGATGCCGCGCCACGCTTCATAGGCGCCCGGGAAGTAGAATTGATGCCAGCCGGTGAGCAGTTCGTCTTTCTCGAACATGCCGAGCACTTTGCCGTTCACCATGAACACGATGTAGTCGGCCAGCCGCTTCACTTCTTCCACGACATGCGAGGCGATCAGAATCGTGCGGTCCCCGGATTCCATATAGCGATGCAGCAGCTCGATCATCGTCCGCCATGCGAGCGGGTCGAGTCCGGAGGAAGGCTCGTCGAGCAGCAGCAGGTCCGGGTGATGGGAGAGCGTGAGCGCAAGATCGAATTTCCGCCGCATGCCCTTTGACATTTTGCCGAGCCTGATCGAATGATCCACCTCGAACAGCCGCAGCAGCTCCCGGTAATGGTTGACGTCCCAGTCGGAATACCAATGTTTGTAGAATTCCGCCTTGTCCATGCCCCGGATGACGTTGTCGTGGCGGTAAGGCTCTTCGGGGAGGTAGCCGACGCGATTCAGCAGCTCGATCGACTTGCCGTTCCCGATCGTCCGGCCGAGCACTTCGATGCCGCCTTCGTCCGGTTTCGTCAGATCGAGCATGAGCCGAAACGTCGTGCTCTTGCCGGAGCCGTTCGGTCCGACGATCGCCGTGACAAAGCCCGCGGGCACCTCCAGATGAATCGGTCCGAGTTGAAAATGCGGCTGTCTCAGCCTCACGCCCGTCATGCGCACCGCCGTTCCGCCTTGTCCGTTCATCCCTCATCCTCCTTCCCGCTGTCTCCATATCCTTCTTCCCCCGGCGGGGAACGATTCGCCCTCGCCTCATGCAGCACGGTCTCGAACAATTCCCGCAGCTCGTCGTCGCTGCACTGCACCCGCAGCCCCGCGGCCACCGCTTCGCGCATGGCCGTCGTCACCGCATCCAGCCGATGCCGGCGGCGCTCCTCCGGGTTGACCTTCGCGACGAACGTTCCCGTACCCTGACGGGTAACGAGCAGTCCTTCCGCTTCGAGATCCTGATAGACGCGCCGGATCGTGATGACGCTGCATTTCAGATGCTGCGCCATCTCCCGGATGGACGGCAACATCGTGCCTTCGCTCAGCTGGCCGCTCACGATGAGCGCCCGAAGCTGGACTTCAATCTGATGGTACAGCGGTTCGGCGCTGTACTCGTTCAATTGAATGGACATCCACACCGCGGCTCACCGTCCTTCATGTCCAGAGGCTTCGCCTGCGGATGCGGCGGTGCAGCAGCGCGACGAGTCCGGCGACTCCCACTGCCGCGGCCGCCAGCGACAGCGCGGCGGTCTCCCAGCTTCGGTCGGCAGCCGCCTCCAGGCTCATCACGATTGCGCTTCTGCCGCTCAGCGCCAGGGTCAGCGTAACCAGACCGATGACGAACACATAGACGAAGCACAGGAAGAAGTAGACGCGCCCGGGAAAGCCGAGCTCCATGTACACAACCACAGCGGCCGCAAAGAGGCTGTAGCCGAGCCAGATCAAGGCGTAGATGACAAATTCGGCCGGATCGAGCCGTGCGCGCAGTTCTTCAAGGACCGCGTACTGAATGCCGAAGAACAAGATCCAGTTCACAAGCAGCACGAGGATGAGCAGCAGCATCCGGCCCGCGATGATCTGGCTGACGCCGATCGGCATCGTGTGCCATTCCGCCAGCTTCCGGGAATACGTGTCCTCTTTCCAGTAGCGGAACATGGTCTGGTTCATCAGAAACCCGAAGAGCGGCAGCATGCACAAATAGCCGAGATCAATATTCCATTCCATCCGGAATTCCTCATCGTTGACCAGGTGTCCGTACAGCATCACGCTGGAGAAAAACGAAGTGTACGCAAGCAAGAGCAGCGTGATCAGATAGCCGCGCCAGGATATGCGGAATTCGTATTTTGCAATCCGCCATGCATCTTGCCACATGCCGTATCCGTTCAACCTCCTTTGCTTCTGTCGTGTATACTGTGTATATCCTTATACACACTATACACGCAGAGCACACTTTTCGTCAATCCCTTTTCGAAATTTTTCCATCCGGGAGATGCAAAAAGCCCTGCCAACCGGAACAGCGGTTGACAGGGCTTTTGCGGTTGCAATGGTCAGGAACGATTCCCCCGGCTTCCGGCCGGAGCCGCGGCGGACACGCCTTCTTCCGCGTCGCGCTCTTTCCGGTACCATTGGAAGAACACGTAGGCCAGAATGGAGCCGTACATCACTTCCTGCACGAGCTTCATGATGATGCCGCCGGACTGCTGGTCCTCGAACGGTCCGAGCATCGTGAAGGCTGACGGACCGTCGACCAGCGCGAGCAGCGCCTCGCCGTTGCCGCTGACGCAATAGCCCATGGCGCTGGCCCAGATGGCCGGATCCGTATACACCCTGTAGAGCGGCTCCCCGGCGAAAATGATCAGCGCGCACGCCGGTGTGAGCAGGAGGCCGTTCGCGAAAATGTAGCCCATTTTGCGCAGATCGGAAAGGCGGTTCCACTCGGGAACCGGGCTCGTCACATGCCACCACATAAGGAAAGCCGCGATGAGCAGGACGGCGTAATAGACGGCGTGCACCGCGTAATGCGTCATAATGTAGTCAAGCACAACCGGAACGTGATAGAACGAGAACAGGCCGTTGAAGAGCAGCAGTGTAAAAATCGGGTTCGCGGCCCATCTGAACCTGCGCCAGAAGACGGCGCCGAACAGCTTGCGCCATACAAACGCCGGCGTGCCGAGAAGGATGAGCGGCGGCACGATCAGATAGGACAGCGACATGTTGATCATGTGGAACATGAAATTCAGATGGCCGAGCAGTTCCAGCGGTCCGCCCTGCGCGAGATAGAAGAGCGCAAATCCGCACAGCGCAAGCATCCGCCGCGATGCGGGCACCGCCGGCTCATCGGGCAGATGCTTCTCCCGCCACGGGCCGATCCAGTACAGATAACCGATTGCGGTGAGGGCCACCCCGAAAAAGAAGAACGGGCTCCACAACTCTTCGAAGGTGAAATAAGACAGGTCCGGCAACATCGGAAATCCGCACCTCCTTGTCTAAGAAAAAACGGCTGGCGCCGTCCTCATGGGCGGGTTTTAATAAAGAAGAAGAGGCGATCCGCCAAGACGCGCCTCTTCTCCATTGCCGCATTACCACCATGCCCAGTAGACGGCCATGATGATCATCGTAAACACGATGATGACTCCGCTCAGAATCCCGACGATCGGGAACAGGTGTCCGCGGTCTTTCATGTGCATCCAGAACGCCATTTGAATGAACACCTGTACGCCCGCCATCAGCACCAGCATCACGTAAACGAAGTTGACACTCACTTCGCCCGTGATGACGGTCGCGAACGCGAGAATCGTCAGGATCAGCGAGAAAATGTAGGCGATGATATGTTTCTTCGGGCCTTCATGCTTGACGCGCTTCTTCGTCTGCTCGACGGCAGCTGCATGTTCGGCTGTCATTTGCTCATCCCACCTTACCCATCAGATAGACGACGGTAAAGATGAAAACCCACACGACGTCAATGAAGTGCCAGTACAGACCGGCGATGTAAATCTTCGGCGCGGTGACGACGGTGAGTCCGCGTCTCAGCACTTGCCAGATCAGCAGCGAGATCCAGAGAATGCCGAATGCAACGTGACCGCCGTGGAACCCGACCAGCGTATAGAACGAGGTACTGAAGGCACTGGCCGCGAAGGTATGGCCTTCATGCGCATATTCGACGAACTCGTAAATCTCGAGGCCGAGGAACGCGAGGCCGAACAGAACCGTTGCGAGCAGCCAGCCCACCATGGCCTTCGGCTCATTGCGATGCATCGCCTGGATGGCGAAGACGCTCGTCAAGCTCGAGGTGAGCAGGATCAGCGTCGCGATGGCGACGATCGTCAGGGAGAACAGTTCGTTGGCCGTCGGGCCGCCGTTCACCTGATCGCGCAGGGCGATGAATACCGAGAACAGCGTACCGAACAGGACCGTTTCACCGCCAAGGAAGAGCCAGAAGCCGAGCACCTTGTTGCGGCCTTCAAGCGTCGCCTTCTCCGGTTCGTGAGGCAGAACGCCGTCTGCATGCGAGTGTCCGCTCATGCTTTAAACCCCCTTGGCCTGAATTTCTTCCGGTTCGATATGGTAACCATGGTCTTCAATGACCGAACGCAGGAACATGCATCCCAGCGTGATGGCGAGTCCGATGCCGGCTACGACATACTGGTGGAAGATGAAGCCGAAGCCGGAGATGAACAAGCCAACCGACATGATGAACGGCAGGATCGACGGAGACGGCATATGGATCGGACCGAGCGGCTCGGCCGGCTGCATTTCCTTGTTGCCCTCCCGCTTCTCCTTCCAATAGGCATCATACCCGCGGATAAGCGGCAGCTGCGCGAAGTTGTACTCCGGAGCCGGCGATGCGATTGCCCATTCCAGCGTCCGTCCGTCTTCCCACGGGTCGTTCGTCGCGTGTTTCGGCTTCGCCGACGTGACGATGACGTTGATCACGAAGCAGATGACCCCGATGCCCATCAGCATCGCGCCGATCGTGCTGATCAGGTTCATCTCGTTGAAGCCGAGACCGTCCAGATACGTGAAGATCCGGCGCGGCATGCCGAGCAGTCCGAGGAAGTGCTGGATCAGGAACGTCATATGGAAGCCGATGATGAAGAACCAGAACGTCGTCTTGCCGAGCGTCTCATTGAGCTTGCGCCCGAAAATCTTCGGCCACCAGTAGTGCACCCCTGCGAACAGGCCGGACACCAGACCGCCGACAATCGTATAGTGGAAGTGCGCGACGACGAAGTACGAGTCATGGTATTGATAGTCCGCCGGCGCTGCCGCCAGCATGACCCCGGTGACACCGCCCATGACGAAGGTCGGGATGAACCCGATGGCGAACAGCATCGGCGCCGTGAACTTGATCGAGCCGCCCCACATTGTGAACAGCCAGTTGAACACCTTGATGCCCGTCGGAACGGCGATCAGCATCGTCGCGATCGAGAACAGCGCGTTCGCGACCGGACCGAGGCCCGACGTGAACATGTGATGCGCCCAGACCATGAAGCCGAGGAAGCCGATCAGGACCGTGGCGAACACCATCGAGCTGTAACCGAACAGCCGCTTGCGCGAGAACGTCGTGACAACTTCCGAGATGATGCCGAAGGCCGGCAGGATCAGAATATAAACTTCAGGATGTCCGAAAATCCAGAAAAGATGTTCCCAGATCATGATGTTGCCGCCCGCGCTCGGGTCGAAGAAGTTGCCGTCGAAGATCCGGTCGAACATCAGCGCGACCAGACCGACCGTCAGCGCCGGGAAGGCGAGCAGAATGAGCATGGACGTCACGAACGATGCCCAGGTGAACATCGGCATCCGCATGAAGCTCATGCCCGGTGCGCGCATGTTGATGATCGTCACCAGGAAGTTGATGCCGCCGAGCAGCGTACCGATACCGGAAATCTGCAGACCGAGCACATAGTAGTCCACGCCCGGGCCGTCGCTGAATGTCGTGCTCGCCAACGGCACGTAAGACGTCCAGCCGGCGTCCGGAGCACCGCCGAGGAACCAGCTGACGTTCAGCAGCACGCCGCCGAAGAAGAACGTCCAGAAGCCGAGCGCGTTCAGGAACGGGAACGCCACGTCCCTCGCCCCGATCTGGAGCGGTACGATGCAGTTCATGAGTCCGAAGATGAGCGGCATGACCGCCAGGAAGATCATCGTCGTGCCGTGCATCGTAATCAGTTGGTTGAAGGTGTCGGGACTGACAAAATCGTTTAACGGTTTCCACAATTGGATCCGGATCAGGACCGCTTCCAGACCGCCGATCAGGAAGAAGAAGCCTCCCGCCATGAGGTACAGGATGCCAATCTTCTTGTGGTCAACGGTGGTCAGCCAATCCATGATGCCGGTATATCGCTTCACCGCGTGCGAACCGTGAGCCAAGGGTAGAACCTCCTTTGAATCCCCGCTGTATTATTGCCTTTCTTCCTTGTCGGAAGTGGCGTCGTTGTTCTTCAGTTCCTCGGACTCGTAGTTGAGCTTGTAATCCGCGAGATAGCGGGCAATGCCTTCAAGCTCTTCCTGCGTCAGTTCCACCTTCGGCATCAGGTTGCCGGGCTTGATTCCTTGCGGATCTTCGAGCCATCTGTAGATGTTCTCATATACGGAGCCTTCATTCCAATATTGCGGGTTGTCCGTGTTGACCAGAATGCCCGCAATCGTCTCGCGGTCGCCGATGCCCGTCAGGTTCGGGAATACCGGGCCGCCGAGCTCGCCCACCGCGTGGCAGGAGAGACATTTACTCTTGAACGCTTCCGCTATGGCCGGATCTTCCGGCAGCACCGCCGGCGCCTTCATTGCGGCGATCCAGTTCGCGTACGACTGATCATCCACGACCTTCACCTTGAAGTCCATCAAGGCGTGGGAAGGACCGCACAGCTCGGCGCATTTGCCGAGGAAGATGCCGGTCTTGTCCGGCGTATCGAAGAACATGCGGTTCACGTTGCCGGCGGGGTTCGTGTCGATCTTGCCCGCCAGCGCGGGAATCCAGAACGAGTGCAGCACGTCTGCCGTCTTCGCTTCGATGACGATCCGGCTGTTCATCGGTACGACCAGCTCCTGCGCGGTCACGATGCCTTCTTCCGGATACTCGAATTCCCACCAATATTGATGCGCGGTCACTTTGACGACAACCGCGTTCTCGTCCTTGCTGTGATCCTGCGCCTGCGCGAATACCGTCTGCACGGTCGGAACGCCGAGAATAACAAGCAGAATCAGCGGAATGACCGTCCATACGATTTCCAATTTATGACTCCCCTCGACCTGGACGGGGATACCGTCGTTCCCCGGACGGCGGCGGAAACGGAACAGCACGTAGATCGCGATCGTGAAGACGACGACGACGACCAGCATCATGATCGCGATCGAAAGCTTCATGAGATCAAGCTGCTCTTTGGCCACTGCACCTTGCGGATTCAGCGCCGACAGATCCGCGCGCCCGCATGCCGACAGGAGCAGAGCGGCTCCCGCAAGCAGAGTCGTCAGGCGCAGCCACTTAAGCCACCGTTTCTTCATACACAAATCAACCCCGCTTCTTCCGTATTCACAGTTGCCTGTCTTGGCGCGGCTGGCGGCAAACTGCGTGTTTCCCGTCGTTCTGTGACATTTCGCACAGATATTCTGTGATAATTCACACAGCATTTCTGTGACAATTCTCACAGGCCAATCACTTTATTAAATATAAGAGTTTGGTCCATCGATTGTCAACGATACCGGGCAAGTTCACAAATTGTTCTCAAAGCCGTCAAAAATGGCGCCGCAGCGCCGTTTCCGGACATCCGGACGAGCCCTCCGGAAGCTGCTCGAACGGCCGTGGACAGGACGCTCCGGCTCGCCTTTCAACAGTTCCATTATCGCTGTTTTCATGGCGAATTATGTATGCCGCCCCCGCGCATATTCCGCCTGTCCGCCCGCGAAACCTACATCCAAGAATGAGGCCCATATCCGGAGGTGCATACGCATGACCCTCAGGCTCGCTTATGCCGTTCTGGCCGCGGCGCTCGCCGTCCTTCCGGCCGGGTGCACGGCTTACAAGAACAAATTCGAGAGCAGCACATACGACTACGGTTCCCGAAAGCCGAACGATCCGAAGATGCTTGGCGCGCGCATGTACGGCTCGAAGACCGCGGACCCGCGGCAGCACGACAACCGTTGGGTGGAATACAGCAGCCTGCTTTCGAACGAAGTGTCGCGGGTGAACGGCGTGGCGGCCGCCATTGTCATGCTGACGGACAAGAACGCGTATGTCGGCATCATGCTGGACTGGACGGGCGTCGGCACGATCAAGAACGGCGGCGACAGGCGCACCGACCAGAACATGGGCGGCTCCGGCGAAGGCGTGTACAACTTCGACACGGGGAGCCCGTACTGGAACGGCAGCCAGGCTGCGACGCCCTACAATTCGTATTTCACCGTGAACGATCATCATGAACTGTCCGAGGAACTGAAGCAGACGATCGCGGGCCGCACCCGCGGTCTTGCGCCCCGGGTCGAAGAAGTGCACATTTCCGCCAACATGGATTTCGTCAACGAACTGAACGAATACGCGAAGGAAGCCTGGGCCGGACGGTCGCTTGCGCCCTGGATCGACGCGTTCAACACACTGGTGAAACACCAGTTCGCCGGCGGCAAGACGATGCCGACTCCGCTCAGGGAACTGAAAGCCCGGAAAGCCGCCCGCGGCGCGCAATGAAACCAGACTGCACATCATATTTAATGGTAGAGACTTGCCGGATCCGGACGCCGGGATGGCCGGCGCCCGCGAATAAACGAAGCAGCTTCGCCTATTTTGTCGGATTTCAACAATCCGGCCGAAATAGAAGAAGCAGCTTCGCTTATTTTTCCCGAATCGGCGCATATCAAACGATTTCAAAAAATTAGGCGAAGAATCTTCCTCTAATCTCGGACGGAACGCCCCGTATCCGCGAAATAAAGGAAGAATCTTCGCTTGTCACTCCCAAAGCCAACTTACCGGTTCAGGCCGAGCTCTTTCTGCGCCGCTTCCATCAGTCCTTTGATGTAGCCGACGCCATACAGGCGGCCGAGCGTCTCGTAGCCCGGGTTTTCGTTCGTCTCGCCGTCCATCGTCGGCACATGGTCCGGACGGGCGGGGCCGTCGAATCCGACTTCATAATACGTCTTCATCGCTTCATACATATCCGTCTTGCCGTCGTCATGGAACGTCTCTTCGAACTTCTCCGGCGTTCCCTTCACATCGCGGAAATGAACGAAGAACAGCTTGTCCTGCTTCGCGAAGCGGCGGATCGTCGCCGGAATGTCCTCGCCGGCCGTCGCCAGCGTCCCCTGGCACAGCGTGATGCCGTTGTACTCGCTCGGCACCAGGTCGATCGCCTGCTGCAGCGCGTCGGCGCTGCGCAGAATGCGGGACACGCCGCGAATCGGCGAGATTGGCGGATCGTCCGGATGAAGGGCCAGCTTGACCTTCGCCTTCTCCGCCACGGGAACGATCTGCTTCATGAAGTATTTCAGATTTTCCCACAGCCGGTCTTCCGACACTTCGCCCGCCTCGGTCAGCGGTGCGCCTTCCATCAGCGAATGGTCATAGCTGGAGACCAGCGCGCCGCCGCGCGTCACCGTCGTCGTCGACGTGCGGAACCAGTTGAACTGCGCCATGAAGTTGTAGCAGAGCACCGGAATGCCGGCTGCGCCCATATTCGTGATGAACTGCTTGAAGATCTCGATCTCTTCGTCGCGGCCTTCGGTGCCAAGCTTGATGTTGTTGGACGGCGGCATCGACTCGATGACGAGCAGCTCGTAACCCGCGTCCTTGAACCGCTGCTTCATCCGGATGAGCGGCATCAGGTCCCACGGCTTCTCGTGCTTTTCATCAAAAGGAAGCCCCGTCACCGCATAATCCAGCCCCATCTGTCTGCCCAGCCGCCACAATTGATTCGGTCTCGTGCCCAAAAATTCCGCCAGCTTCATCGTCCGATCTTCCTTCCGTGTGGTAATGGCTTACCGGTTTCGGTTCTGCTTCGCGATGGATTCGCCGAGCGCGTTCAATTCGGCGTAGGCGTCCTCCAATGACTTCTGGCCGAACATGACGGCTTCCATCGTCAGTTTATATGCGTCCACCCATTCCGTGAAGCCGGCGCCGGCGGCGTAGAACGGCATCGCGTATTCCGCAGCGACGTCCGCCAGCACCTTGCCCAGCCGGTCTTTCGGCTCGAGATTCGGTTCCAGCTCCTTGTAGATCTCCTCATAGATCGGGATGCCGCGGGTAAGCCCGAGCGTCCTGCCCGCCTCCCTGTCGGTGATGAACCATTTGACGAACCGCTTCGCATGCGCAAGCTCGTCGCTGTCCGCATAGACGCCAAGGAAGATTGTCGGCTGCGCCCAGCCGCCGCCCGCCGGACCGACCGGCACATTGACGACGTCGACCTTGCCCGGCATGAGCTGCTCGAGCGTCTCAATCGAGCCGACCGTCGCGCCGCGGGTCAAGACCTTGCCCGAAGTCATCTGATCGGCCAGCGGATCATTCTCGAGGAATGTAAGCGAGACGTCCGCGGGGGGCACGACATTGCTGCGGCGCAGATCGGCCAGTATCGTGTGGTATTCGAAGAACAGCTCCCGGTCGAGATGGAACTCCCGGCCGTCCGGCGACATGATCGCCCCGCCGCCGTACGAGGCCTGATACCATTGGAACCAGTCCCAGGCGCTGGTGCTGTCGCCGATCGGATAGCGGTCCGGAGGCAGCTTCGTTTTCGCATCGCGCGCCCAGTCGAAAAACTCTTCCCAGGTCCAGCCCTTCCACGGCAGCGGAATGCCCGCCGCTTCAAGTTCCGCGCGATTGTAAGCGATGCCCTGGGCATTGTACGAGAGCGGAACGCCGTACAGCTTGCCGTTGATCTTGACGTTCTCCAGAATCTGATCAGGAACGATGCCCGTAAGATCAATGTCCGACAGATCGGCCATGATGCCGCGCGATACGTAGTCCTGGATATAGGCCGCATCCATCTGCAGCACGTCCGGCACCGTTTTCGACGCGGCAAGGGAGGGAAGCTTCTTCCAGTAAGCTTCCCAAGCCATGTATTCCGGCTTGAACGTCACGTTCGGATGCTGCGCCGTGTACACTTCCAGCGCCGCAAGCGTCGCCTTGTGGCGTTCCTCCGGTCCCCACCAGATGAATCCCAGCTCGACCTGGCGGTTCATGTCCGCTTCCGGCAGCCCGGTGGCGGGCTGCCGCATTTCCGAAGATCTGTCGCGATCGCCTTCTCCTGCGCTGCACGCGGCCAGCAGCAGCACGGCCGCAGCGAGCCATGTGACCGCTTTTCTCATGGCTGTCGCTTTTCCCATTTTTCTGCAGCGCACTCCCTTCGCCTCAACCTTTCAAGCCGGTGGTCGCGATCCCCTCGACGAAATGTTTCTGCGCGAAGAAGAAAATGAGCACGGACGGCACGATCGAGAGCAGCGACATGGCCAGAAGCTGACCCCATTGCACTTCGAACTGGTCAATGAACATCCGCAGCGCCAGACCGACCGTGAATTTGTCGACCGAACTGAGGTACAGCATCTGCGAGAAGAAATCGTCCCAGCTCCAGATGAACGTGAAGATCCCGACCGTCACCAGCGCCGGCTTGATCAGCGGGAAGATGATCCGGCCGAAAATGCCGTAAATGGAGGCGCCGTCGATCTTCGCCGCCTCGTCCAGGTCGCGTGGAATGCCGCGGATGAACTGGACGAGCAGGAAGATGAAGAATGCCCCGCCGCCGAAGAAGTGCGGCAGCACCAGCGGCACGTAACTGTCGACGAATCCGAACGTGTTGTACAGAATATACTGCGGGACAATCGTGACTTGTCCGGGCAGCATGAGCGTCATCATCATGAGCGAGAACCAGAAGCCCCGCAGCGGGAAGTTCAGCCGCGCGAAACCGAATGCGACGACCGCAGCCGTCAGCACGCCGCCGACAACGTTGCCCACTTCCATGAGCAGCGTATTCGCGAAGAAATGGCCGAACGTATAGTTCGCCGAGAACTCCCAGCCTTTCGTGTAGTTCTCCCACATCGGCACTTCCGGCCAGATGGTCGGAAGTCTGAGTTCCTCCGTCTTCTTGAGGGATGCGCCGATCCACCAGATGACAGGATAGATCATGATGAAGGAGAATGCAATCATGAATGCATGGTTGAGAACGGATGACGCGCGGATTCTCATCGTTTGCCGCCCCCTTCGTTCTCATAGAATACCCAGTACTTGGAGGCCAGGAAGTTGATGGCCGTCAGAATGCCGACGATGGCGAGCAGCACCCACGCCAGCGCCGAAGCGTAGCCCATCTGATAGTGCTTGAACGCTTTTTCGTACAGGAACAGCGCGTACATGTACGTCGACTGCACCGGGCCGCCCTTCGTGATGATGAACGCCGCCGTGAACATCTGGAACGAGTTGATGACGGTGAGCACCAGGTTGAAGAACATGACGGGCGACAGCATCGGCAGCGTGACGTTGAAGAATTTCCGCACCGGTCCCGCGCCGTCCACGGAAGCCGCTTCGTACAGTTCCGTCGGAATCTGCTTCAGACCGGCCAGGAAAATGACCATCGTCGATCCGAACTGCCAGGTGTTCAGCAGAATCAGCGTGTAAAGCGCCGTATCCGGGTGGGAGATCCATCCCATGCCCGGAATGCCGAAGAAGCCGAGAATCGAGTTGATGTAGCCGTCGACGCCGAACATGTTGCGCCACAGCGCCGCGACCGCCACGCTGCCGCCGATGAGCGACGGGAAATAGATCAGCGTGCGGTACAGGTTCATCCCTCGCATCGCGCGGTTGAGCAGCATGGCGACGAGCAGCGAGAACGCGAGCCGCAGCGGCACGGCGAACAGGACGAACGTGAACGTGACGCGAAGCGATTTCCAGAACGTCGCGTCGCTCCACATCCGCTCGTAGTTCGCGGTACCGATCCATTGCGGCGCGCTGAGCATCGAGTATTCGGTGAACGACAAGTAGAGCGATTGCCCGATCGGCCATGCCGTCAGCAGCAGGAAGCCGATCAGCCAGGGGGAAATAAAAATATACCCGGGAAGGGTTTCTTTCCCGATCGGGCTTTTCCATTTTTTCTTTGGAAGCGTTCTCATAGTCTCAGCCGCAGGCGCGTTCATCCCATCTTCATCATCCCTTTCGTGCAGTATCAGCCGACTGTAACCATTGCTTCAAACCACCGAGCCAATCGAGAGTTGTTCGGTTTCTTACATTGTAATTTGCGCATCATGCAAGAGAATAGTACTGGAATTTCAGATTTATTGTACGAATCTCAGGACTTCCTGGACGACGGCTGCCAGCGTTTCGCCGCTGACGGAAGCGATTTCCCGCACAGGGACGAAAAAGGGACGCGTCCATACGCGTCCCTGGCTGAAGTCTTCTGCATCAACTTGCTGAATTGATTTTGTCAAGTTCGTGTTCGACGATCATGGTAAGCTCGTCTTCGTAACCACCGGTGATCCGATATTTCCGGATGTATTCCCGGACGAACTTCCGGGCGTCCTTCGGCTGATAGATGCGCGCCATCTCCCTGAGGCTTTCCTTGACTTCGTTGTGGCCGCGTTTTGCCAAGCCGCATCCCTCCCGAATCCTTGAATGGCCGTTCCGTACAACATACGCTTGCGGGAACGGAACGATGCCGGCATATGAGAACCCGTTTGCGGCGGACATCCGCGGACGCTCGCTCGTTTCGTTCAGAGCCGCGGCTTGCATGTCTGCCGGGAGGGAATATGCCGCCCATGCTTCCATTATAGCAGGCGGGCGCCGATATGCAAAGAAATTTGCGAAAATTCAACCATCTTCCCGCCGATTCGGCATATTCGAGCCGGGCGGATTCAGGCCGCCGTCCTGTTCGTCCGAACGCTTCTCCGCACGGGTCATGCGCAGATAGGCAACCACGCCTGCGGCGGCGACCGCGACGCCGAACAGCACGCCGGTGTACGTGAGCCACATGTCGGACATGGTGTCTCCCGCCTTTCTGGATCTGGAAATCATCGAAACATCCGGACTGCATTCAGTATACCGGACGTTGGAAAGCGCTTCAATTGACAATTGTTTGTCGCCCCGGAAACCGTAAGTTTCGCTGGCATCCCACGGTATATATACGTGAATTCCGCCTCGCCGTTCCATCGGTTTCGGCTTTCGGGCCGGACTTTTCGCGCCGCGCCGGGCATGCGGGGTCGCGGGCAGGCGCCGTTCCGTTGCTCAGCCGCCGGGCAGACGAACATCGCCGCGGTTGACATTCGCCGCCGACGCGCGTATAACTGTAATATTATTGCAGGATCATGCACGAGCGGGGGCATTCAAATGGAGAAGTTGACGCAGACCGGAAACGGCACGGGGCTCGCTGACATCGTCAAGGCTCACCAGTTGTTGAAAGAGGTCATCGTGCGGACGCCGCTGCAGTACAGCCGCGTGCTGTCGGAGCGGTTCGGCGCCCGCGTCAGTCTGAAGCGGGAAGATCTGCAAGTCGTGCGGTCGTTCAAAATCCGCGGCGCGTACCACATGATGCGGACGCTCGACGAAGAAGCGCTTCGCCGCGGCGTCGTCGCCGCAAGCGCCGGGAATCACGCGCAAGGCGTGGCGTTCTCCTGCCGCACGCTCGGCGTGAAAGGCCGGATCTTCATGCCGGGCACGACGCCCCGGCAGAAAGTGAAGCAGGTCGCGTTCTTCGGCGGCGATGCCGTCGAGATCGTGCTCGTCGGCGACACGTTCGACGACGCCTACAAGGAAGCGGTGAACGCCAGCGTCAAGGACGGCATGACGTTCATCCATCCGTTCGACGATCCGCGCATCATTGCCGGCAACGGCACGATCGGTCTTGAGCTGCTGGAAGACGCGGAGACGCCGCCGGATATCGTGTTCGTGACGATCGGCGGCGGCGGTCTCGCGGCCGGCGTCGCTTCCTATATCAAGAGCGTATCGCCGCAGACGCAAGTGATCGGCGTCGAGCCGGAGGGCGCGCCCTCCATGCGGACATCGATCGAGGCGGGCGAAGTCCGGGCGCTCGAGCAGATCGACAAGTTCGTCGACGGCGCCGCCGTGAAACGGGTCGGCGACCTGACGTTCGCCATCTGCCGCGAACTGCTCGACGACGTCATCGCCGTCCCCGAAGGCAAGGTGTGCACGACGATTCTCGAGCTGTACAACGAGAGCGCCATCGTCGTCGAGCCGGCGGGCGCCCTGACGGTGGCGGCGCTGCATGCCTGCCGGGACCGGATCGCCGGCAAGTCGGTGGTCTGCGTCATCAGCGGGGGGAACAACGATGTCGACCGGATGCAGGAAATCAAGGAACGCTCCCTGATCTTCGAAGGGCTCAAGCATTATTTCGTCATCAATTTTCCGCAGCGGGCGGGCGCGCTGCGGGAATTTCTCGACGACGTGCTCGGACCGACGGACGACATCACCCGGTTCGAATATACGAAGAAGAACAACAAGGAGAGCGGTCCGGCGCTCGTCGGCATCGAGCTGAAGCAGCCGGAGGATTACGAGCCGCTCGTGAGCCGCATGCGCGCGAAGGGCATCCAGTTCATCGAGCTGAACAAGGATCCGCATCTGTTCAACCTTCTGATCTGACTTTCCCCGCACATCGCCGCGCCCCGACCCGCGTCGGATGATTTTTCAACCGATCTTGACTATAATGGTACGGAAAGACATAAACTGCCATCCCGACGGCTGAATGAAGCCTCCCGCCCGGGCGGACGCTTTCAATCAGAACCGGGAGAGGCGAGGTGAAAGGTCTGTTCAATCGGTCAAATCGGGGGGGAATCGTGCTGCTGGGCGTCATCCTGCTCCTTGTCGAATTCGTGCGGGGGGCGGTCGCGGCAAGTTTCATCCCGATCTATGGAGAGAAAATGCTGGGCCTGTCGCTTGACATTGTCGGCACGGCGATTACGGCCCATTTTCTGACGGATACGGCGCTTAAAATGGTCATCGGCTGGCTGCTGGACCGGTTCTCGACAAGGACGATCGTCCACGCGGGACTGCTGGTTTCGCTGGCCGGCGTCGCCTTGATGCAAGTTGCGGACGTTCCGTGGCTGTTCATCCTGTCCGCCGCACTGTTCGGCATCGGCATCTCGCCGATCTGGATCGTCTGCCTGATGAAAGTGACCGAAGACAAGCGCGCCACCCAGATGGGGCTGCTGTACACGATCTGGTTCATCGGCATCGGCTCCGGACCGATCGTATGCAATCTGCTGCTCGATCACGCGCCTGCCGCGGCCGGCCGTCTGATCGCCCTCGTGACGGCGCTGTCCTGGGGGCTGTCGCTGTTCATTTCGAACCGGCGCGAGCGCATGATCGAGACGATTCCGCTCACCCGGCAGGTCGCGCTCCTGCGCGAGAAGCTGTCGCGCATGCGGGCGCTTCTGCCCGGCATGATCCTGCAGACGGCGGGAGCCGGCATGCTCCTGCCGGTGCTGCCGGCGTTCGCGGAGAAGGAGTTGTCCGTCAGCAGCAGCACCTACTCCCTCATTCTCCTCGCCGCCGGCGGATTGACCGTGCTGGGGCTGATGCCGATGGGCCGGCTGTCCGACCGCGTCGGTCACAAGCGGGCGTTCCTCTCCGCCGGGTTCTGCACGTTCTCCGCGCTGCTCCTCGTGCTGTCGACGGCGCCGCCGTTCTGGGAATGCCTGCTGATCGCAGGCGCGCTCGGCATCTCTTATTCCGCCGTGCTGCCCGCCTGGAACGCGCTGCTCGCATCCTATCTGCCGCAGTCGCATCAGGGGCTCGGCTGGGGCATATTCTCCACGCTGGAGGGGATCGGCATCATGATCGGCCCCGCGGCCGGCGGCATCATCGCGTCGCTCGGCACAGAAGCCGACGTCGTCTGGACGAGCGCCGTCCTGTTCGGTCTGATCGGCCTGTTCTATCTCCTGTATCCGCTTCGGCCCGCGGAACCTGCCGGCCGCGTGTCCGCAGGCAAATAACCGGCAAGTCAAAACAAGAAAGCGGCTGATTCACCATGTTTGAAAGCATAATGGACTGGTTCCGTGATCTGCAGCAAATGGACGAAGCCGAAATCCGGCAGGCGATCCAGAGTTATGCCGCCTACGGGCCGCTGCCCGGCATTCTGCTGCCGTTCCTGGAAGCGTTTCTGGCCTTCCTGCCCCTGTTCGTCTTCATCGCGGTCAACGCGAATGTTTACGGCCTGGGGCTCGGCATCCTCTATTCTTGGATCGGGGTCTGCCTGGGAGCCTTCTCCGTCTTCTGGATCGCGCGGCTGATCGGCAGACGGCCGGGCATCTGGCTGCAGCGCCGTTTCCCCGCGACCCGGCGGTTCTTCCGCTGGATCGAACGGAAGGGATTCACGCCGATCTTCCTGCTCGCATGCTTCCCGTTCGCGCCGTCTTTCCTCGTCAATCTGGCTTCCGGACTGAGCACCGTGCGGTTCGGCACGTTCGCGCTGGCGATCCTGATGGGCAAGGCGGTCATGATTTTCTCGGTTTCGTTCCTGTCGTTCGACATTACCCAGCTCGCCCATCAGCCCTGGCGCATCGTCACGGCCGTCGTCGTCATCGCCGCCATGTGGTTCGGCGGCAAGAAGCTTGAATCCCGCTATCTGTCGCGCGCGTCGCGCTGACCGGGCTTTTCGCCCATCGCTTCTTCCGCCGCTTCGTCCGCTCCTTCTTCCGCTCCTTCGTCCGCCGACTGGTCCCGCATGATCCGATCCAGCAGCTTGCCGAGCCGGTCCAGATGATACGCGTACTCGAACATCGCGGACGCGACGAACAGGAGCCGTCTTCGCTCCACGGGCTGCTTGCCGATGTACGCGGACAGATCCTTCGCGAGATCATCCGCCGGTTCCGGACGAATCACCGCGACCGGCTTGATCTTCCCTTCCCATTTGAGCAGCAATTGCTCGTGGCATTTCGTCAGCGCCTCGATCCGCCGGTCGAACCGCTCCGCCCACTCCGCCGCGTCCGGCGACGAATAGAAATGCTCTTCGACCGCATCCAGCAGCTGGGAACCATGCCGCAGCGTCCGGATCATCTGGCGCGAGAGCAAGAGCTGCCGCGCGCGCTTGCGCCGGCCGGCGGGCCGGAATACCCGGTCTTCCTTGAACAGCGTGTACTGCTCGTCCAGCCGCCGGAAAATCTGCTCCAGCCGCTCATGCTCTTCCTTGAACACCCGTTCCCGGATTTCATTCGAGACGGCCGTCCGGAGCAAAAGCGACAGAATGTTGTAGGCTTCATGCACCTGTTCGCGGAACTGCTGCTTCGGGCGCGGCGGGAGGACGAGCACGTTCACGAGGAAGGCCGAGATGATCCCCGTCAGCACCATGGCGAACCGCTCGAGCGCGAATCGCCACCCTTCCGCGTGCGCCTCCATGACCGCCACGACCGTGACGAGCGTCAGGCCGATCGCGCTCGTCGTCTTGAGCCTGATATTGAGCAGAATAACCGCGATGCAGACGATGCCGACCGAGATCGGCGTCACGCCAAGCCATTGGGCGGCGCCCAGCGCGAACGCGGCGCCGATGATGTTCGACTGGATCTGATCGTGGACCTGCTGCCAGGAGCGGTAGATCGACGGCTGGATCGTGAAGATGGCCGCGACCGTCGCGATGATCGGCGTACCGAAGCCGAAAAGTCCGCTCACGTAAATGGCCAGCACCACCGCCAGCCCCGTCTTGAGCATGCGCGCACCGATTGTCATCTTCGCGTCACCCTTTGTCCACGACCTCGTACAGGACGCGCGCGACAATGTCCTGCTTGTAGTTGCCGAAATGCGACCCGTAGATCGTCAGTCCGCCGACCTGGCCGCTTTCGGACACACCGATCCGGAACTTGATGTCCGAATGGCCGTCGAACGGAATGTCGGTGATCTTCACGTCCGAAATCGGGCATCCGTCGATGTACGTGCCGTTCTCGTTGATCCGGAGCAGCTTCAGCAGCCCGTACTGGTTCAGGTGCGGCGGCCACCAGTCCGGGTTGTTCGTCCCCTTCTCCCCGCCGAAATCGCCGGGCGACGTCCAGGTCCCCACCTCGACCCGGTTGACGTGAAACACGATGTCCGACGGATAGTCGTTGTTGTAGCAGGGCGCCTCCGAGCTCAGCTCCATGATGAACTGCAGCTCGGTAAGCCGATGGTTCGGCTTGAGGTAATTCGGAATCCGGTATTCGAAAAATCCGCGCGTCAGCCAGATGATCTCCGCGTCGATCCGCATCGGATCGGCGAAATAGCGCGGATTGTCGAACTCCCCGATGATGCTGTCCTTCGTCGCCAGACCGCAGGTCGGCTCCGCATGGTAGTCGCAGTAGTGGCCGACCTTGATCTCGACTTCGTAGACGTTCTCCGGCCCTTTGCTCCGCAGCTCGACCGTCAGCAGATCCTCGTTCAGGTAGCAGATCTTCTGGATGCCGTGCTTGCCGACCGCAGTGGTGATTTCGATGAGTCCGCTCTCTTCCAGCTTCTTGATGTGCATCGTCACCGCGCCGTTCGACAGACCCAGTTTCTCGGCGATTTCGTTCAGATTGAGACTGTTGTAGCGGTTCAGCAGCTCCAGTATTTCGATCCGGATTTCGGAACCGAGCGCCTTGAACAGATTCAGGCCGGACCTAAGCTCTTTGATATGAATCAACGGGTCGCATCCTCTCATCCGCAATTTGTTTCAACTTATTATAAATTAAAGCCGCCGGATTGAGAAGTGTTCCGCAAAATGCCGACAATCCGTTCACGACGTCCCCTTCAAACGACATTTTTCTCCCCCCGTCTTCCCGCCGTTCCCGCCCGCATCATGGCCGGTTTTCCCGGCGATTCGACTTTTGTTTTAAAGTTTTTTAATGTTAAACCGCCAGGTAAACGCATTCATTTAGGTATTGACAAAACAAAATCACCCAAATAACATGAAACCATAAATTATTTTAGTAATTTGTAAATTAAAAGACTCACACAAGTTCCGGCTTACGTCCCGCCCGGGCGGGATTAAGCAATAGCATGAACATCCGATTCGAAGGGGGAAGACATGTGAAACGGCATTCATTCCTGTTCATGGCGCTGATCCTTGCGCTGTCGCTGGCCCTGGCCGCCTGCTCCGGCGGCGGCGGAAAATCCGGCGAAGAGTCGTCGGGCGACGGCACGACGCTCGAGTTCTGGACGTTCAACGAACTGCACGAGCAGTTCTACCAGCACATGGCCGAACGGTGGAACGAGCAGAATCCCGACCGGAAAATCACGCTCAAAGCCAATGTCTACCCGTACGACGACATGCACAACAAACTGCTCGTCGCGCTGCAGAGCGGCACGGGCGCGCCGGATCTGGCGGACGTGGAGCTGAACAAGTTCCCGAACTTCCTGAAGGGCACGCCGCAGCTCGTCCCGCTCAACGACATCGTCGAGCCCGAGCTGGACAATCTCGTCAAATCCCGGCTCGACATTTACGCGAAGGACGGCAACTACTACGGCATCGACTTCCACGTCGGCGCGTCTGTCATCTATTACAACAAGGAGCTGCTCGATCAGGCCGGCGTGAATCCCGATGACATCAAGACCTGGGACGATTTCGCGGCGGCCGGCAAGAAAGTGCTCGAAGCAACCGGCAAGCCGATGACGACGGTCGAGCTGAACGACATGTGGTCCATCTGGCCCCAGGTGGCGCAGGCGCCCGGCAGCGACGACCTGCAGACGGCGGACGGCAAGCCGAACCTGACGAGCGACGTGGTCGTGAAACCGCTCGCGTTCCAGCAGGATCTTGTGAAGCAGGGCATCGCGGTTCCGGCGCCCGGCGGCGGCCACCACGCCGAGGAATACTACGGTTTCATGAACGACGGCGGCGCCGCGTCGGTCTGGATGCCGATGTGGTACATGGGCCGGTTCACCGACTACATGCCCGACCTGAAGGGCAAGATCGTCATCAAGCCGATGCCGGCCTGGAACGCGGGCGAGCCGCGCTCGGCGGGCATGGGCGGCACGGGCACCGTCATCACGACGACCTCCAAGAACCAGGATCTGGCGAAAGCGTTCCTCGCGTTCGCGAAGCTGTCGCGCGAAGGCAACATCGAAATCTGGAAGTTCCTCGGCTTCGACCCGCTGCGCTCGGATGTCTGGGATGCGCCGGAGCTCCGCGAGCCGAACAAATTCACCGACTACTTCGGGGAAGACATTTTCGACGTGCTGCTGGAAGTGAAGGACGAGATCGAAGGCGTCATCGTCAATGAGCAGACGCCGCCCATCTCCGACGCGTTCCGGACCTCGGTGCTCGTCCGGATTCTCCAGGACGGCGAAGATCCGGTCAAGGTTCTGGAAGAGACGCAGTCGCAGATTCAGTAACGCCCGAAACGGGCACAGCGCCGGTCCCGCCCGGACAGCGGGACCGGTGCATCGCCGTTTCACGGAAGGAGGCATAACGCGATGACGCACCCGGTTCCGACAACGGAACGGCAGACGGCCGTCCGGCGTTCCCCGCTGCGGAGGCTGGCATACTCGCAGACGGCCGCGCCCTGGCTGTTCGTGCTGCCGTTCATCCTGTCGTTCGCCCTCTTTTTCGCCTATCCCGTGCTGTCCGCCGTGAACATGAGCTTCCAGGAAGTGCTGCCCGGCCAGGTTCGCTACATCGGCCTCGAAAACTACCGCGGCCTGTGGAACCCGACGTTCCGCAAGGCGCTGATGAACAGCACCGAGTACACGGTCTTCACGCTGCTCGTGCTCATTCCGCTGCCGCTTGTGCTCGCGGTGTTTCTCAATTCGAAGCTGATGGTGCTGCGCAACTTTTTCCGGTCGACGCTGTTCATTCCCGCGCTGACGTCGGTCGTCGTGGCGGGCACCGTTTTCCGGCTGGCGTTCGGCGAACTGGAAGGCTCGCTCATGAACACGTTCGTCACCGCCCTCGGCTTCGAACCGCAGAAATGGCTGCGCCACGAAGGGCTCGCGATGTTCACGCTCGTCGTGCTCGCGACCTGGCGGTGGATGGGAATCAACATCCTGTACTTCCTCGCCGGCTTGCAGAACATTCCGCGGGAACTGTACGAATCGGCGGAAATCGACGGCGCGACGGCCTGGGACCGGTTCATCCGGATCACGCTGCCGCTGCTGAAGCCGATCACGATCTACGTGCTGACGATCAGCATTTACGGCGGCTACGCCATGTTCACGGAAAGCTACATGCTGTGGGCCGGCAACCGGTCGCCGAACGACATCGGCCTGACGATCGTCGGCTACCTGTACCGCAACGGGCTGGAGCAGAACAATCTCGGCCTCGGTTCGGCGGTCGGCATCGCCCTGCTCGTCATCACGTTCACCGTCACGATGATCCAGCTCAAGCTGACGGGCATGTTCCGGAGGGAGGACTGACATGAGCGCAGGCAACGCAAAACATCGCCGCTTTCTGACCGCGGCGCTCGTTATCCTCTTCGTTCTGCTCGGCCTGTTCGCGGTCTTCCCGATCGTCACGCTGATCGTCGCGTCGTTCAAGCCGGCGCAGGAGATGATGCGCTACGGTCTGAACCTCCGGCTCGATCCGGAGCTGGTGTCGCTGAAGAACTACACCTACCTGTTCTCGGATCAGTCGCTCTACCTGACCTGGTACAAGAACAGTCTGGTCATCACCGCCATTTTCACCGTGCTGTGCCTGCTGTTCTCGTCGATGGTCGGCTATGCGCTCGCCGTCTACCGGTTCAGATTCCGGAACGCGCTGTTTGCGCTGGTGCTCGTGACGATGATGATCCCGCTGGAGATCATCATCCTGCCGCTTTACAAGCTGTCGATCTCGCTGAAGCTGATCAACAACATGTGGGGCGTCATCCTGCCCTTCATGGTGGCGCCGCTGCCGATTTTCTTCTTCCGCCAGTACGCCGGCGGACTGCCGAAGGATTTCCTCGACGCGGCGCGGGTGGACGGATGCACGGAGTTCGGCATGTTTTTCCGGATCATGGTGCCGCTGATGGCGCCCGCTTTTTCGTCGATGTTCATTCTGCAGTCGCTGTTCTCATGGAACAACTTCCTCTGGCCGCTCATCGTGCTGAGAACGAACGAGCAGCTCACCATCCCGATCGGACTGGCGACGCTGCTTACGCCATACGGCAACAATTTTGATATGCTGATATCCGGAGCGGTGCTGGCCATCGTACCGATCCTGATCGTGTTCCTGTTCTTCCAGAAATACTTCATTGAAGGCATGACCGCCGGCGGCATCAAGGGCTGACGCCGATTCCGGCGTAATGCCGGCCGCTCATGGCCGCAACCAGAAAAAAGGAGAGACGAGACATGACACTGAACGCACGCATGACACTGGACCGAGACTTCCGCATCGCCGAGATCGATCCCCGCATCTACGGCTCGTTCATCGAGCATCTCGGGCGCGCCGTCTACGGCGGCATCTACGAGCCCGGCCATCCGGAGGCCGACGAGCGCGGCTTCCGGCAGGATGTGCTGCGGCTCGTCCGCGAGCTCGGCGTCCCGATCGTCCGCTACCCGGGCGGCAACTTCGTCTCCGGGTACAACTGGGAGGACGGCATCGGTCCGAAGGAAGCGCGGCCGCGCCGGCTCGAGCTGGCCTGGCGGACAATCGAGACGAACGAATTCGGCACGAACGAGTTCATGGACTGGGTGAAGGCCGCCGGTGCCCAGGCGATGATGGCCGTCAACCTGGGCACGCGGGGCATCGACGAAGCGCGCAATCTGGTCGAATATTGCAACCACCCTGGCGGCACGTATTGGAGCGATCTGCGCCGCAAGCACGGCTATGAGCAGCCGCACAACATCAAGGTGTGGTGCCTCGGCAACGAGATGGACGGACCTTGGCAGATCGGCCACAAGACGGCGGCGGAATACGGCCGGCTGGCACAGGAGACGGCGAAGGTGATGAAGTGGGTCGATCCGACGATCGAGCTCGTCTCCTGCGGCAGCTCCAGCGCGAAGATGCCGACGTTCCCGGAATATGAAGCCGTGTCGCTCGACTTCACCTACGACCACGTCGATTATGTGTCGCTGCACCAATATTTCGGCAACCGGAGCGGCGACACCGCGTCCTATCTCGCTTCGACGCTCGAGATGGATCATTTCATCCGGACGGTGAAGGCGACCTGCGACTACATCAAGGCGAAGAAGCGGAGCAAGAAGACGCTGAACCTCAGCTTCGACGAATGGAACGTCTGGTTCCACTCGAACGAGGCGGACAAGAAGATCGAGCCGTGGAGCATCGCTCCGCCGCAGCTCGAGGACATCTACACGTTCGAGGACGCGCTGCTCGTCGGCGGCATGCTGATCACGCTGCTCAAGCACAGCGACCGCGTGCGGATGGCGTGCCTCGCGCAGCTCGTCAACGTCATCGCGCCGATCATGACCGAGAACGGCGGCCGGGCATGGCGGCAGACGATTTTCTATCCGTTCCTGCATGCGTCGAAATACGGCCGGGGCATCGCGCTGCAGCCGGTCATCGACTCGCCGAAGTACGACACGGCGGAGTTCACGGACGTGCCGGCGCTCGAAAGCATCGCCGTGCACAATCCGGAGAAGGACGAGCTGACCGTGTTCGCGCTGAACCGGAGCCTCGGCGACGCGCTGACACTGAAGTGCGCGATCCGCGGGTTCGAGGGGTACGGCGTGCTCGAGCATCTCGTGCTGGAGCACGACGATCTGAAAGCGGTGAACGGTCCCGACGGCGAGCGGGTGAAGCCGCATGCGGGCGGGCGCTCGCAGATGCGGGACGGCCTGCTCGAGGCGGAACTGCCGAAACATTCGTGGCACGTCATCCGGCTGGGCAAACGGAACGCGTAAATCGAGTAGGAGGGGGCGGCTAGCCCCCGGCCTCTCACACCACCGTACATGCGGGTCCGCATACGGCGGTTCCGTAAGGTTAACAAAGTTCCAGGTAACGAGAAAGCAGACTTTTCAGCCCTTTCGCTTCCCGGTAGGAGGTCGGAAGGGCATTGTTTGTGTTACGGGACATTTCCCACGGACCACGGCGTGAGTTCGCCATCATCCGAGCCGCCCATTCGGGCACGCCGAGTGCACGGAGATTACACAATCTGGTCTTGGGTCTCTTCCATTGTTTCCACAGACACATGCGCAGTCGCCTGCGAATCCATGCGTCGAGGTCTCCACAGTGGTTCTTGGCGGCAGCCAGACGGAAATAACCGATCCATCCCATCATGAGGCGGTTCAGTCGGTGAATCCTCTCTTCCATCGTCAGCGGGCGCGAGCGGTCCGTTATCTCCCGGACTTTCTTCTTGAAACGCTGAATCGTCCTGGGAGCCAACCGGACCATTGCCTGCTTGTTCGACAGGAAGCTGAAGCCGAGGAACG
>NZ_QEWA01000047.1:0-53941 GCF_003390775.1 Thermobacillus sp.
AATCTAATTCTATTGGGCCTGCCTGGAGTCGGCAAAACGCATTTGTCCGTAGGGCTGGGAATCGAGGCACTGGAGCGAGGCCATAAAGTCAGTTTTGTTGCAATGGATACTTTGGTACATCTTCTTAAGACACAAGAGATTGCGAGGACATCACAGATCCGAATGAAGCGCATTCTGTCATCTGATCTAGTGATCATCGATGATCTCATGTTCTTGGCCATGGAGAAAAGCGAATCGAATTTATTCTTTCAGTTTATTAACAAGCTCTATGGCCAATCATCGATCATATTGACCTCGAATAAAGGGCCGGAGGACTGGGGGGAGCTTCTCGGCGATCCGGCCATCACAACCGCGATTCTCGACCGAATATTGCATAAGAGTGAGGTGATTAAATTAAGCGGTGACAGCTTTCGCATCAAGCATCGAGAAACCATATTTGGTAATGTCTAGGTGTTGAAAGTTATTTAGCGGAATCTGCTCAAAAGTACTTGACGGTTACACCGTTTTCTTAACTTGAGCGTTTTGCAGTAATCTGAGGCCTTGGGCCGTAAGGATTTTCAGACATAAAAAAGGGACTTCACCCCAACTTGGAGAAGTTTTCAAGTGACTAAACCCAAAAACCTCAAGGATGGAGGAAGTCACTTTGTATATTCTCCAAGAATGTCTGTTTTCCTTCGAAGAACTTTTAAAAATTCAACCCAAAGAGAGATTGCCGATCTTCTTCAGCTCTCTCGATCTGAGACCGTATGCCAAGGAACTGAGAAGCCGTTCACCCCGAGGCGCTGAGGGATACTGCAGACAAGGTATTCTACGAGCACTCTTGGCTGCGCCGCTTGAAGGAATAAGTACCTTTTCAGGGTTGCATAAGCGTTTGGATACGGATCTCCGGTTTCGTTATCAGTGTGGTCTTCCGCTGGATCGAGAAGCTCCTTCCATATCCACATTAAGCCGAGTTTTCTCAGAACTGACGAGAAAGGACTTGGCAAAACGGCTTTTTGAGGATTTGGTCACACGCTGTCAGCAGGAAGGTATCATAGAAGGCAGTAACGTCGCCATAGACAGCGCCGCTCTCCGCGCTTACGAGAAAAAGCAGCCCAAACGCAAAAGCGAGCAAACGGGTAATGCGAACTGGGGCGCAAAAATTGATTCCTTCGGCAATAAAATCACATGGTTTGGTTACAAAATTCATCTGGCGGTCGATACGAAAAGTGAATTGCCGATCGCCTTGGAAGTAACGCCGGCGCATGTCAATGATGGAGAAATGGCGCCGGACCTGATCGAGAAAACAGCGTCCAGGACGAGCACACGATTTTTCATACTCGATGCGGGCTACGACCAAATGAAAGTTTATGAGGCCGCCCGCAACGTCAAGGCACAAGCCATCATTCCCCTTAATCTGCGGGGGGAGAAGGAACCGCCTGCTGGCATGACCTCGAACGGAACACCGTGCTGTTCCATGGGTTATGCGATGACATACTGGGGAGTTGACGGCGATATGCATAAATTTCGCTGCCCGCATGCCACGGGTAAAGTCGACTGTCCGCTTGGCATGGCTGCCTGCTCGTCTTCAAACTATGGAATGGTCGTCAAAGTAAATGCGAAGGATGATCTCCGGCGATACAGCATCCCTCATCGGGATACAAAGCGTTGGAAGGAACTTTACAATGAACGAACCAGCGTAGCTGCAACTCCCGATTGAAAACCTATTTGACGGCAGACGCCGCACATGTCCGGGGCATTCAGAAAGTCACAACTCACCAGTATTTGAATGCCATTGTTCTGCTTGCATCTGCGCTCGCCGTTTCTCATCATTCAAAACGGGCTGCCGCTTAGAAAACGAGCTGTTCTAAAATTCTGCAAGTCTGCCCTTTTCTTCATCCATATAATACCATTTTCGAAAATTACCCCTTAACGACAGTGAATATGCTATCGCTTCTTCTCTGAAACGGAATTATGCAAAACACTCAATGTAAACAATTTTACTTGATTATGTTTGAAAAATAATAACGGCTGCCGAGAACAAAAGTCCCTGACAGCCGTCTCAAATTGATAATCCTTATTGGTAAATCTTCCTCACGGGCACCGTCTGGTCGCGGTTGCGGCCGACCGAGAAGATCGCGATCGGGATGCCCGTCAGCTCCGACACGCGCTCGACGTAGCGCCGCGCCGCGGCCGGCAGATCGTCCAGCGACTTCGCGCCGGAGATGTCTTCCTTCCAGCCCGGCAGCTCCTCGTACACCGCTTCGCATTCCGACAGCACCCGGAGGCTGGCCGGGTAATGCTCGATCCGTTCGCCGCGGTACGTGTAGGCTGTGCAGATCTTCACCGTCTCCAGCCCGGTCAGCACGTCGAGCGAGTTGAGCGACAGCCCCGTGATGCCGCTCACGCGGCGGGCATGGCGGACGACGACGCTGTCGAACCAGCCGACGCGCCGCGGCCGGCCGGTCACGGTGCCGTACTCGTGGCCCTTCTCGCGGATCAGGTCGCCGATTTCATCGTGCAGTTCTGTCGGGAACGGACCGTCGCCGACGCGCGTCGTGTACGCCTTCGCCACGCCGATCACCTGATCAATCTTCGACGGGCCGACGCCGGAGCCGATGCAGACGCCGCCCGCGGTCGGGTTCGACGACGTGACGAACGGATACGTGCCCTGGTCGATGTCGAGCATGACGCCCTGCGCGCCCTCGAACAGCACGTTCTTGCCGGCGTCGATGGCGTCGTTCAGCACGACCGACGTATCCGTCACATACGGCCGGAGACGTTCGGCATAGCCGAGATATTCCCGAATGATCTCCTCCGCGTCGAGCGGCTCGCCGCCGTAGACGTTCCGGATGATCTGGTTCTTCTCTTCCACCAGGCGGCGGGCCTTCGCCGTGAACTCCTCCGCGTCCATCAGATCGACGATGCGGATGCCGGCCCGCGCCATCTTGTCCATGTAGCAGGGACCGATGCCCTTGCGGGTCGTGCCGATCTTGCCGTCGCCCTTGCGCTCTTCCTCGAGGCCGTCCAGCACGAGGTGATACGGCATGATGACATGGGCGCGGTCGCTGATCTTCAGGTTGTCGGTCGAGAAGCCGTTCTCGTGAATGTAGTCGATCTCCTCGACCAGCGCCTTCGGATTGAGCACCGTCCCGTTGCCGATGACGCAAATCTTGTTATGGTTGAAGATCCCGGACGGGATCATGGTCAGCTTGTATTTCTTGCCGCCGATCAGAATGGTGTGGCCCGCATTGTTGCCGCCCTGATAACGCGCGACGACGTCCGCGCCTTCCGCCAGGAAATCGGTAATCTTCCCCTTGCCTTCGTCACCCCATTGAGTGCCGACGACAACGACCGTTGACATGCGCATTCCTCCCTTGGCGCGCCAACTGCGCATTATGAAGGCACGCCAAATTTTGCCGCCTTGCCGGCCGGCGGGTGGCGGCGCGCGGAAGGCAGCAAGTTCAGTGTATCAGCACGCTTCGGCCGTGTCAATGAACGAAAACGAACATTGACCCCGGACCCGCCGAGATCGTTCGGATTTATTGCCGCTAGGAAGCCTTGTCCGCGTCCCCGTGCGTGCGGTCGAGGCTGACGAACTTGTTGAAGTTTTTCAGGAAGACGAGCTCGACCGTGCCGACCGGACCGTTCCGCTGCTTCGCGATGATGATCTCGATGATGTTCTTTCGCTCCGTCTCCCGGTCGTAATAGTCGTCCCGGTACAGGAAGGCGACGATGTCCGCGTCCTGCTCGATCGAGCCCGATTCGCGCAGGTCGGAGAGCATCGGCCGCTTGTCCTGCCGCTGTTCGACGCCGCGGCTGAGCTGCGACAGCGCGATGACCGGCACCTCCAGCTCGCGCGCGATCTGCTTCAGGGTGCGGGAGATTTCCGACACTTCCTGCTGCCGGTTCTCCCCGGGCTTGCCCCGGCCCTGAATCAGCTGCAGATAGTCGATGACGACGAGGCCGAGCCCGCGCTCCTTCTTCAGCCGCCTGAGCTTGGCACGGATATCCGCGACCGTGACGCCCGGCGTGTCGTCGATGTAAATTTCCGCTTCGGACAGCGCGCCGATCGCCATCGTCAGCTTCTCCCAGTCGTCGCCTTCCAGACGGCCCGTCCGCAGACGGCCCGCGTCGACGTTCGATTCCGCGCACACCATCCGCTGCACCAGCTGCGAGGCGGACATTTCGAGACTGAAGATCGCCACCGTCTCCCGCGCCCGAACGCCGACGTTCTGCGCGATGTTGAGCGCGAACGCCGTCTTCCCGACCGACGGGCGGGCCGCCACGATGATCAGGTCGCTGCGCTGAAAGCCGGACGTCATCCGGTCGAGATCGGGGAAGCCGGACGGGATGCCCGTCACGCCGCCCCGGTGGTTGTACAGGAACTCGATCTGCTCGAACACGTCCATCAGCACATCGCGGATCGAGATGAACCCGCTTCCCGTCCGGCGGTTCGAAATCTCGAGGATGCGCTGCTCCGCATCGTTGAGCAGCAGCCCCACATCATCCGCGCCCGCATAGCCTTCCTGCACGATCTCCGTCGCCGTCCGGATCAGCCGGCGGAGAAGCGACTTCTCCTCCACGATCCGCGCGTAGTAATCGACGTTCGCGGCCGTCGGCACGACGCTCAGGAGGCGGGACAAATAATCGACCCCGCCCGCTTCCTCCAGCCGCTGCTTGTCCTGCAGCGCGGCGGTGAGCGTCACGAGATCGATCGGCTGCCCCGCTTCGCCGAGCTCGATCATCGTTTCATAGATCATGCGGTGGACCGGCTGGTAGAAATCTTCGGGACGCAGCCGTTCCATCGCCGTGACCAGCGCATCCGCTTCCAACAAAATGGAACCGAGCACCGCCTGCTCGGCTTCGATATTCTGCGGCGGCACCCGATCGAATCCGATCTCCATCGCCGTCATATGCATCCTCCCGCTTGCCGCCGCGTTGCAATGACGTTGCGGCGGCTATTCGGATCTCGTCCGCCATGCGCCCAGACGCTGCCCGTTGCTGCACAGAGCGCCTGGTGCATCACGCGGAACACTTGACAGACCCGTCCTTTTGGAGCGCTTATTCTTCCGTCACCTGAACGCTGAGGGTCGCCCGAACCTGCGGATGCAGCTTGATCGGCACCTTCGTGACGCCGAGTGTGCGGATCGGTTCGTCCAGCTCGATCTTCCGCTTGTCGACCTCGATGCCTTCCTTCGCCAGCGCCTCCGACACCTGCTTGCTCGTGATGGCGCCGAACAGCCGTCCGCCTTCGCCGGCTTTCGCCCGGATGACGACCGTCATCGCGTCCAGTTTCTTGCCGAGCGATTCCGCTTCTTCCTTCTCCTGTTGCTTGCGGCGCGCCTCGGATTGCTTCTGCACTTCGAGCGTCTTCAGATTGCCCTGCGACGCTTCCTTGGCCAGTCCTCTCGGAATGAGAAAATTGCGGGCGTAGCCTTCCGATACGTCCTTCACTTCGCCCTTCTTGCCCTGACCCTTCACATCCTGCAGGAAAATGACCTTCATTCGAACAACCCCTCTTCCTTGTCGATTTCGTCCAGGATCGCCTTGAGGCGGGCCGCCGCCTCGCTGACGGTACCTTCCATCTGAGCGGCCGCGTTCGTCAGGTGGCCGCCTCCGCCCATCCGCTCCATGACCACCTGCACGTTCATGCTGCCGAGCGACCGGGCGCTGATGCCGATCATGCCGTCCGGCCGTTCGGCGATGACGAACGAGGCGAGGACACCGTTCATGTTCAGCAGCTTATCCGCCGCCTGCGCGATCAGCAGCTGCGGATATTGCTTGCCCGGTTCGGCGGCTGCAATCGCGACATGGTCGTAATGAATGACGGTGTGCCGGATGATTTCCGCTTTCTTGTTGTACTCGTCCAGATCTTCCTTCAGCATCCGCTGGATGAGGGCGAGATCCGCCCCGTTTCGGCGCAGATACGACGCCGCCTCGAACGTGCGGGCGCCGGTGCGGAGGGTGAAGTTCTTCGTGTCGACCGTCATGCCGGCCATCAGCGCCGTCGCTTCGATCGTCTCGAGCGAGACGCGGTCGTGGATGTATTGCAGCAGTTCCGCCACGAGTTCGCAGGTCGAAGACGCATACGGCTCCATGTACACCAGGACCGGGTTGGCGATGAATTCCTCGCTGCGGCGGTGATGGTCGATGATGACGATCCGTTCCGTCTCGGCAAGCAGACGCGGTTCCTTGAGCAGCGACGCGCGGTGCGTGTCGACGACGACCGCCAGCGAGCGGGGGCCGATCAGCCCCAGCGCGTGTTCCGGCGAGATGAACCGCTCGTGCAGCGCCGGCTCTTCGCGGATCATATCCATCATTTTCTGGATGGACGGATTGACGCCTTCGATCACGATGTACGCTTCCTTGTTCAGCGCTTCCGCCGCCTTCAGCACGCCGATCGCCGCGCCGATCGAATCCATGTCCGGCACCTTGTGGCCCATGATGACGATGTTGGTGCTGTCTTTCATCAGGTCGCGCAGCGCGTGGGCGACGACGCGGGCGCGGACGCGGGTCCGCTTCTCGACGGCGTTCGTCTTGCCGCCATAGAACGTCTGCCGCTGGCCGACCCGGACGGCCGCCTGGTCGCCGCCGCGGCCGAGCGCGATATCGAGGGCCGCCTGCACCCATTGGCCGACCTCGACGACGCTCGAGCCGCCGGAAGCCATGCCGATGCTGAGCGTCATCGGGATCTTCTGATCCATCGTCATCTCGCGCACTTCATCCAGAATGACGAAGCGCGACGCTTCGAGCTGCTTCAGCGTCTTCATGTCGGTGACGATCAGGAACCGGTCGGAGTTCAGCCTGCGCAGGTACATCTGATAGCGCTGGGACCAATCCGTGATCTCGGCCGTCACCTTCGATAGCAGCGCCGCCCGATGCTGGTCGTCCATCCCCTGGGTCACTTCTTCCAGGTTATCCATCAGGACGACGCCGAGCGCGAGCTGCTCGTCCTCATATTTCCGCTGGAGATTCCAATGATCCGTCATGTCGAAGACGTAGACGAGCCGCTTCTCCGGGTTGAAGTTCAGCTTGTAGACCCGCTCCCCGATCATCGCCTCGAACTCGCCCGCCTTGTCCCGGTCTTTGCCTCCCAGGACGGGGAACAGTTCGGTCAGGGGCAGACCTACGGCCGAATCCCGGTTCAGAATGCCGGCCACATAGGGGTTGTGCCACTCCACGATCTGTTCGTCGCTAAACAGCAGAATGCCGAACGGCAGCTCGTGGATCACTTCACCCCCGATTTTCCCGATCCGGTACCTCAGCGAGCCGAGATACCGCTTCAGTTCGCGCCGGAACGCCCGCTCCGCGAGCATCGCGTACACCGCCATGGCGCCGGTCAGCACGAATCCGATCAGGCCGAGCACCCATTCGTACCAGGCCAGCGCGAGCGTCATCGCTGTCATCAGGATGAGCGTCCAGACATGATGCAGCCCGTACCAGCGTCTGATTAAGTTTTTCGGCATCCGGACGTAACCTCCTTATGACTTGCCGATCGACTTGCGGAGCGGGAACACCGTGTCGAACACGCCGATCAGGCTGAGCGGCGGGAACAGCAGCACCGGCACCGAGATCATGAGCGGCACGATGCGATGCCACCCTCTCTGATAGGCCAGGTAGAAGAAAAAGCCGATGGTCTGGATCGTAAACGCGAACCGCAGCAGCGGATACAGGTTGACGATAACCGTGCCAAAATAAGAATCATCGCCTTCCGGCACGATCCATTGCAGCACGATGACGGCCAGATAGGCGTAAACAAGCCCGCGCGGCAGCATCCATTCCCGCGCCTTGCGGAAAGCCGGCACCTCGATGCCCATGCGTGCAAGCGCCCTGCGCGCCAGCCAGTGGGTGACGACGGCGAGCATGAAGGACGCCAGAATGAGCGTCAGCGGCAGCGACCGGATCGCCGCGGCGACGAACGCCTCGGTCATCTCGGCATTCCAGCCGGCGGGCAATGCGCCCTGGGCGGCCAGCGCTTCCGCGTTGCTGCGGATCAGGGCCGCCAGTTCCGCCGTCATCTGGATGTCCAGCAGAACCGAGAGCAGCAGCATTTCCAGCAGGAACAGCCCCAGAATCGACACGCAGCCGGCGGTCAGGACGGTGCGAGCCGGAGCGCGGCGCTTGTAGAAGTGCCCCATGACAATGGCCGGCAACAGGAAGAAAAGGCCGACGAACAGAATGACCGGCCCGAACAGAAAAAGCGCCAAGGACAAAATGACGGTCGCATGAACGGCGAACGAGATCGGCGTCAGTAAAACATAGAGTACCGTGAACGGGACCGCAAGCAGAAATACGGCCGGCAGATTCAGAACAGGCACAGCCGTCATGATGAGCAGGATCAGCGCGGCGGCGCTCCATGCGAGCGGCCGGATACCCGTGTTCACGTCGTTCACTCCCCGGTTCATTTGAGCTTTACGCTCCATTATAGCATAAACTGCCGGGTGAACGAATGGAATAGAAGATGTGAAAAGGGACCTCCGCCGCGGGAGGTCCCTGGTATCGTCTCCATCGTCCGTTCAGCGCTCGACCGTGATGACATCGCCTTCGTCGGACACGTGATATCCCAGTTGCGTCAGGAACGACAGCGGGGCGAACACGCGGCTGCCGATCGAGACGAGCTCCGTCTCCGCGCCCCCCGGTCCCGCCGCGCGGTAGCCGCGCTCGAGCATCAGCACGCCCTTCTCCGGCATGACGCCCGGCTTGGACCCGGCAGCCGGTCCGTCCGCGGCGGACGAGCCTTCGGACACCGTGTAGGTATGCGTGACGCCGTCCCAGGCAAGGCCGAAGCCGCGCTCGGTCAATGCGTTCAGATCGAAATACCGGGCGTCGCGGAATGCGACGAGCGGATATTCGGCGCCGTCCCAGTGCATCGTTCCCGCCGACTCCGACACCCGCACGAATTCGCTGCGAATGCCCCGGCCCGGGCGGACCTTTTTGTTCACGACGCCGTTCTCGAGCACGACCTGGCCTTCGACCAGCACGTATTCGATGCCTTTCGACGGCAGGTCCGGCCGCTCGACCGTCGCCTGATCGGCAATCGTCGCGAAGTCGAAGATGACGATGTCCGCGTCCATGCCCTTCGCGATCCGGCCTTTCTTCCGCAGTGCGGGCACCTGTTTCTCCAGCCGCTTCGCCGGCATCGTGCTCAGCTTGTCGATCATGTCGATCAGCGGCACGACTTCCAGCTCGCGCACGTACATGCCGATCGCCCGTGCGAAGTTGCCCGAAGCCCGCGGGTGGTTGTTGTTCCCCGGCTCGAGGATCGCGTCCGAACCGATCATGACATACGGCGATTTGAACGCTTCGATGACCGACTCCGGCGGGATGGCGTAGGCCACCGCGAGCTTGCCTTCCTTCCGGTATTTGGCGAATGTCTCCGCCGTCAGCCGTTCCGACGTGCCCGCGATCTGCAGATCGTCGTAACCGATTCGGAACCGCTCCTGCCAGCCCTTGTCGAACCGGGCGGAGTTCAGGTAGGTGCCCCAGAAATCGTAGGCATACGTGCAGGCGGTGACGTCCAGTCCCTCGGCCCGCGCTTCCTCGATCATCTGCAGCGCCCGCTTCATGTCGAACGTTCCGCCGGTGCTGTTGATATGGTCAATGTGGACGGCCGCGCCCGTCTCCCGCGCGTAGCCGATAATCTCCTCCATCGTGTCCGTCTCCGTACCCGGCTCCTCGACGTCGGAATACCGGCCGTGGAAATAGACGGGCACGTTGTACTCGGCGGCCAGCTTCGCCAGCGCCAGCACCTCGTTCGAATCGGTGCCCGGCGCATATTCGAGGCTGAACGAAATGCCGAGCGCGCCGTCGTTCAGCGCTCGCTCCGCCATCTCTTTGAGCTTCTCGATCTGGGCGGGCGTCGCCGCGTCGTAGCGGCCGATGCCCAGCGAGTTCCGCGCCTGCATCACGAAGAACGACGCGCCGAAGTGAACCGGCGGATGCTCCCGCTCGTAATGCGCGAGCCACACCTTCGGATTCGTCGTGCCGCCGTGCATCGCGATGTTCGTCGTGACGCCGTCGGCGATCTTCGTCCAGACGCCGACCGCGTTCGGATCATACGACAAATTGTCGATGAAGCCCGGCGCGACGACAAGACCTTCCGCGTCAATGACCTGGCGGCCTTTGAGCGGATGCGAGGTGATGACGCCGATCGTCTTGCCGGTGATGCCGATGTTGAGACCTTCGCGATCGAGTCCGGTCTCCGGATTGATGACGCGGCCGTTCGTGATGACGATGTCGTAGGTCGCATCAAGTTCTTCCTGCGTCACGTCTTTATCCGGATCGTACGGCTGGTCTTCTCCGGGCTCCGCGGCGGAATCCTCTTCCCCGCCGGCGCCTTCATCCGGCTCCTGCGGCGTGTCGCCCGCATTGCCGTCCGTTCCTTCATCCGTCTGATCGTTCGGCTGCTCCGCGATCCTTCCCGGTTCCTGCCCGGCATTGCCGCCGTCCTGCGTGAACCACCAGACCGCCGCTGCCGCCAGGATCACAATGGCCGCCGCGATGAACGGCAGCAGGACGCGGGTCTTGAAGCCGCGTCCGCCTGCGCCGTTTCGTTGTTCCGTCATGTCTGCCTCCCGTATCCGTCTTCCGCCGCCGGCGTCAGCTTGTTGCCCGTCCCCGGCAGCAGTCCCTGTTCCATCATGACACCCGTGCAATAATCAATGATATCACTGCGCCGCACAATGCCGATGAACCGGTTCATGTCGTCGGTCACCGGCACGAAATTCTGCACTTTGACGAGTGCGATCAGATCCGCCATCTGGGCGTCGATGCTGACCGCCTTGTGATCGAGCCGCAGCGGCACTTCCTTGAGCGGCACGCGATGCGTCTCCGTGAACTTGAGGTCCGGCCGGCTCTTCATGTACCAGAGCAGATCGCCCTCCGTCACCGTTCCCGCGTAGCGGCCTTCCGCATCCAGAATCGGAACGGCCGAATAGCGGTGATACTCCATCCGCTCAAGCGCCTGCCGCAGCGTCGATTCAATCGTCACACAGACCACTTCCTGCTTCGGCAGCAGAAAAAAAGCGATGTTCATGCCGTTCCCCCGTTCCCGCGGACGATACCTCCGGCCGATTCAGCGCCGTCCGTCCCGGCCTGCTCAGGTTTCGGCAGCGACTGAAAGTCCGCATCGGCATCCAGCCACGCGCGAATCCATGATGTCACCTGCTCCGCATCGCGCTCGTCCGCGATGAAGTACCAGACGCCGCCCTCCATCCGGCCTTTTCCCTCAAGCGTATGACTGTAAATCGGGCGCGTCTTGCTTCTCAGCATCTGCTCCGCAAGCCGGAGCAGATCGTCCGGCGGAATGTCCGTCGCGAAATTGCTTCCCATAATCTCAATCAGTTCCGGAATTTTGCGCCACTCGCCGACTTCCGACGCCTTGTCGATGATCGCCTGCAGGAAAATCTGCTGGCGCTTCGTGCGGCTTGCGTCTCCGCCGGCGTCTTCGCGGAACCGGACATAGTTCAGCGCATCCTCTCCATTGTAAAACGGCTGTCCTGCTTTTACAACGAAGTGCTCGTGATTCGGGTCTTTGTTCACAAGGTCCTTCTCGATCGGCAGCTTGATGCCGCCGATCGTGTCGATCACCTCGCGGAAACCCTTGAAATTGATCGATGCGTAGTGATCGATCTCGATATCCAGAAACCGTTCAACCGTCTCGACCGCCAGCCCCGCGCCGCCGTAGGCATAGGCGTGGGCAATCTTCTCGGGCTTCTCCCGTCCGGGAATGGACACCCGCGCATCGCGCGGAATCGAGACGAGCAGCATGGCGCCGTCGCGCGGCCGGACGACCGCCACGATCATCGTATCGGACCGGCCCCGTTCCCGGCCCCGGCTGTCGGAGCCGAGCAACAGCAAGGTGAACGGCCGATCGGCCTTCTCCGCCGCTTCCTTCCGGCCGTCCCCCGGAAGCCGGCCGTCCTGTCCGCCTTCCGGCGCGTTGCGATCGATCGGCTGGTAGGATTGTTCAAGCTGCGCTTTTACCCGTTTGGCGAAAAAAAGATCAAAAGCCGCCAATGCGATCTGCGTCCGGAACCAATATCCGGTCAGGCCCAGCAGGACGAACCCCGCGAGCAAGCCGGCCGCCCATGCCTTTCTGCGCGACAGTCTCATCCTTCCCGTCCTCCCAACGTTTTTCACACCCGCCAGCCGTTCTATACCTTGCGGCGTGCGAATACGTATGCAGTAGAACACGGGGCAAGCTGACCTTGCGTCCGGCTTCCCCGCCGCGAGGTGATCGCCGTGGACGGCCGCTCTTCCACCGGTCTGGAGATCCGCATCGCTGCGATGCTCTGCTATGCGCTCGGCTTCATCACCGGACTGATCTTTCTCGCCATAGAGAAGGACAGCCGATTCGTCAAGTTTCACGCGCTCCAATCCACGCTGCTGTTCGCGTCGCTGTTTATTATGAACGTCGTGCTTTCCTTCATCCCGCTCATCGGCTGGTTCTTCAACATGCTGCTCGTTCCGGCCATGCTGGTCTGCTGGATCGGCTGCATGCTGCTGGCGCTTCAAGAAAGGAAGTTTCTGGTGCCGATCGTCGGGCCGATTGCCGACAGGGAGAGCCGTCGTTTCTGAACCCTTGCGGACCATCCGCAAATAACGAACAGGCTGTTCCGCCCGTCTGCGAATATGACGAGGGAACAGCCTGAAAAGTTTCGTATGGAAAATCATTCCTCCAATCCGAACAGCCGGTCAAAGCCGGCTTTCGTGCGTTTGATCAGCTCCTCCGGATCTTCTGCCGGCGGCGCCGGCGTCAGCACTTCCTGCGCCACCGGACCGTCGTAGCCGATGTCGCGGAGCGCGTCGACGAATCCCTTCAGGTCAAGCACGCCTTCGCCGGTAATCAGCCGGTCGTTGTCCCGCAGCTCGTGCACCGGCAAGTTCTTGGCGTCGTTGATGTGCACATGAACCACCTGCCGCTTGTCGAGCCGCCGGATATCGTCCGGACCGGCGCCCGTCGTGACGACATGGTAGACGTCGACGAGCAACCCGACGTTCGGCGTGCCGATGGCCGCGGCGAATTCGAGCGTCTCTTCGATCGTCCAGATGAACGGATGGCTCCATGCCGTCCGCAGATGATGCGGGCCGACGAACTCGAGCCCGAGCCGGATGCCGTAGGCGCCGAGCAGCTCGGCGCAGGCGCGCAGCCGGACGACCGCCTTCGCCATGAACCGCGCGGCCGGCTCGTCCGTCGACGGCAGGATATAGGTGCAGCAGCGTGTGCCGCCCAGCGCGGCCGCCGCTTCGGCGATCGCCGCCAGCTGCGGAAGCCCGGCGCGGAACTCGGCATCCGACTTGCGCCATTCGACCGGCAGGCCGATCGCGCCGAGCCGGACGCCCGTCTCGTCCAGCAGCTGCCGCACGCCGTCCAGTCCCAGTTCGCCGATCAAGCCGCGCGGGTCGAAATCGACAGCGCCGAATCCGTATTCGCCCGCCTTGCGGATCAGTTCCTCATCCGTCCATTTCGGGCCGAGGCCGGCCCTTGTCAGTCCTCTGATCATTGCTGCCCCTCTCTCCTTCCTTGCGTTACGCCCATTTGAACAGGACGCCCTGGTACTCGTCCTTGCGGCTCTTCAGCCCGTCATACGCCGCAGCCGCTTCCTCCGGCGCGAGGATGTGGCTGATCAGCGGCTCCACCCGGAGACGGCCGCTCTTCAGGAGGCCGAACACCACCTCGGAGTTGCGGACGAGCGAATGTTTCACGAACGGATCTTTCTCCACCGGGAATCGCCATTCGTGGGCGCCCTTGAACGTGATGCAGCCGCGCCCGTTCAGATGCACGTAGTTAAGCAGATCCGTCACGTCCGTCTCGTACCGGCCGCGCGGGCTGCCGAGCAGAATCATCTCACCGTATTGGCGGATCCATGAGACGCTCTCGACCGCGACCTGCGGCACGCCCGTCGCTTCAATCAGCGTGCCGACGCCGCCTTCGGCGATCGCCTTGACCCGCTCCGCGGCGCCTTCGCCGCCGGCGACCGTATGCGCGATGCCGCAGGCTTCCGCCAGCCTGCGCCGATTCTCCGACAGGTCGACGCCGATGACCGTCGCCCCCTGCAGTCCCGCGAGTTGTGCCGCCATGTTGCCGATCAGGCCGAGTCCGGTGACGGCCACATAATCGCCCAATTCGATCGTCGACACGCGCAGGCTCGTCATCGCCACCGTCGCCATCCGCGTGAACGGCACCCACGACAGCTCGAGGCCGTCCGGCACTTTCAGGAAGACGCCTTCCGCCTTCACGATCTCGTACTCGCTGTGGTTGCCATAGTGGAAAACGACATCGCCGGCCGCAAAACCTTCGACTTCCGGTCCGACCGCCTCGATCCGGCTGACCGCGGCGTAGCCGGGAATGCCCGGCATGCGGAACCAGCTCTCCCCGCCGGACAGACAGGCAAGCTCGGTGCCCGGACTGATCAGGGTGTACAGCTTGCGGACGAGCGCTTCGCGTCCGGCCAGCAGCCGGTCGGGCGTTTCTTCGCTTCGGACTTCCACTTGCCAGGGTGCCGTGAATACGATTTGCCTGTTCATGTTTCGGACTCTCCTTTTTGATGGTCATGGTGACGCTTGCTTTCCGCCGCATACCGGCTGGGCGGAACGCCCGTCTCTTTTCTGAAAATGCGGCTGAAATGGTGAATGCTCGCAAACCCGACCCGTTCGGCGATCTCCGTCAGCGTCGCGCCGCCCTCCAGGATGAGCCGCTTCGCCTGCTCGATGCGGACCGATGTGATGTATTTGTGGATCGTCGTGCCGAACTGCTCCTTGAACAGCATGGACAGATAGCCGGGCGAGAAACCGATGCCGGCGGCGATCCGCGCATTCGTCAGGTCCGGATCCGCATAGTGCCCGTGAATGTACGCGATGCAGCGCTCGATCGGAACCCAGCCCTTCGTCTCGACGCCGTCCGTCGCGGCCGCATCGAGGCTGCGCAGATACAGGGCGATCAGCTCGACGGCAATCGCCTTCATCCGCAGCCGCCGGACCGGGCTGTCTTCTTCCCGGTACAGTTCCAGCAGCCGATGGAACTGCCGCCGCAGTTCGACGCGGTCGGCGGCGCGGACCCGGACCAGCGACGGCATCCGCTCCAGCGTCCGCTCCCGCTGCGGGACGTCGAGTTGCCGCTTGTCCGTAATGCCGATCGTCCGCCACTTTTCCCGCTCCTCGTCTTCATACAGATCGAAATGCACGATATACTGCTCGAGCGTCGTTCCGGGAGCGGCGTAGATCAGATGTTTGAGCAGCGGATGCATGAGAATGACGTCGCCTTCCGACGCTTCGTATTTCACCCCGTTCAGGATGAAGTCGGCTTTGCCCTGTTCGATGTAGGTAAACACGTGATCGTAATCCAGCCATTCGCCGGCCAGCCCTTCCGACCGGGTGATCTTCACGCATCGCACGAACGGCGAAATGTCCCGCAGTATCGGAGGTTGCATCCCGTCTTCCGTTCCTCCCGCCCGCATCTTTGTTGTTTTGTCGGCAACCGTCGACGGGTTGTCCGGCCGCCGTCCCGGCCTTCTTCCTGTAAATTATAACGGATGGTCGACCGCCGAGTCTTTGAACAGAAGGCCTGAGATTTAACCAAAAGTACGTAAAAATTTTCACATAAGTAGCAGTATGACATAAAAAATCCCGGTCCCTTTTGTGAGGTCCGGGATTTCTGCCTGCCGATTACTCCGTCGTGTACGGCAGCAGCGCCAGCTGGCGGGCCCGCTTGATGGCCGTCGTCAGCATCCGCTGATATTTCGCGCTCGTGCCCGTCACGCGGCGGGGCAGAATCTTGCCGCGCTCGCTGATGAACTTGCGGAGCAGTTCGGTGTCTTTATAGTCGATGTGCGTGATCTTGTTCACCGTGAAATAGCAGACTTTCCGGCGCTTGTTCCGCCCTTTGCGGCCGCCGTAACGGCGTTCGCGCTCCGGCCGCTGCTGCGGCTGCTGCTGTTGCTGCGATTGCTGCGGCTGCGCTTGTTGTTGCTCGCTCATGGTCCGTCCTCCTTTGCTTCAGAAATCAGAATGGCAGATCGTCTTCCGAAATATCGATTGGGCGTCCGTCATCCTTGAACGGGTCGTCGTTGCGGGCGCCGCCGCGGCCGCCGCCGTAACCGCCGGACGATCCGCCGTAGCCGCCCGAATAGCCGGCCCCCGCGCCGTAACCTCCGGCATCGTCGCGGTTTTCCCGGTTCGGCGGTTCAAGGAACCGCACGTTGTCGGCCACCACTTCGGTCACGTACACTCTGCGCCCTTCGTTATTGTCATAATGGCGCACCTGAATCCGGCCTTCGACCGCTGCGAGACGGCCTTTGCGCAGATAGTTCGCGCATGTCTCGGCCAATTGGCGCCAGACGACGATCGGGATGAAATCCGCTTCGCGCTCCCCGGTGCTGTTCGTAAACGGCCGGTCAACCGCCAGCGTAAACTGCGTGACGGCCACGCCGGAAGGCGTATAACGCATCTCGGGATCCCGCGTCAATCTCCCGATCAATATGACCCGGTTCAACATGGCCTGGACCTCCCAATCGGAATGTGCTTCCGCGGATTTCGCGCGTTTACGCGGCGTCGTCGCGCACGATCAGATGGCGGATGACTTCGTCCGTGATCCTGAGTACGCGTTCGAGCTCCGCCACGACTTCGGGCGTGGCGTTGAAGTTCACCAGCACATAGATGCCGTCGCGGAACTTCTGGATCTCGTAAGCCAGACGGCGCTTGCCCAGAACTTCGGACTTGATGACTTCGCCGCCATTCGCGATGATCGCGTTGAACTTCTCGACGACCGCTTGGAGCGTCTCCTGTTCAACGTCCGGACGGATGATGTACATCACTTCGTACTTGCGCATCTCCGTTCACCTCCTTATGGACTGAAGGCCCCCGTGCGGGAGCAAGGAGCGAGCGTCCCGTGTCGGGACAATGACTCGCATACCTAAATACTATACCAATAATCGCACTTCTCGGCAAGTATCCGCCGATCCTTCCTTATACCCCGGATGTTCCCGTTCATGACCGGCGCCCCGCCAGCCAACAATATGGGCAGCATCCAAATCAAGCGAAGGAACGGAGGGGCTGCATTCATGGGCGAGTGGACCGAATTCGACGCGGGACATTCCGCGCCGAACGACGGGTGGTACATGGAGGTCGGCGACAACGACCACATTATGGGCATCAACGATCCGCGCAAAATTTATCTGCGCAAAGGCGAGAAGTTCCCCGGGCCATCGAATCATCGCCGCAAGTGGAAGCGCGTGAAAAAATAACAGAGAACCTTCCACAGACTCCAGGGCCGGAAGTTTCTTTGTCTGTGGAAATATTACCCATGTCGTAACCTGACGGCCATGCAACCTCTTTTTTCTGGAGGTTTTTTTGGGGGAACCCCTCAACCGCTACCAGACCTTTTCAGACACCTCCGATTTACCTCCATTCCAATGTGCTTCACAGTATTTTTTACCCCGTTAAGTTTTAAGAGCTCACAGGGCCGATTATGGCTGTCCGCGTTTAGAGGGGCAACGGGCCGGCGCGTCACAGCCGGGCCCCTCCCATGTTGCACGCGCCCGACCATTCCGACCATTTACTTCATTCACAAGATGGCCGTTGTAATCGGCTAAAAGCGGCTAAACTAAATTTGAAAACACGAAAGTTGATACTTTTTTGATACTTTGTTGACAGTTATCCAAGGAGATTCCAAGATGCGCATAAAAAAACGCAAGACACGAATCGCTGTGGAGTACGACGGCAAGTTAAAGCATTGCGGATCATACGAAACAGCAAAAGTAAGATTCGAACAAGTTAGAGGCGAAAGGCTGCGACAAAACACGTAATTGTCCGCATAGATTTTCAAGTTGTTCTAGAGTGTATTCCGATGGTCTTCGTTCGTGCTTTCAGCGTCTCTTTCAGCATGTTCCGTTCCATGATGGCGATCGCTTCCGGATCACCGGCTCCAACCCGATCGAGCGACGTACCGATCCGCTCTTCCATCCAGCGTATCGCCTGAAAAAACCTGATCTTCGACTGTTTTAGATCTTCCCAATTATCCACAAGATACCACCCTCTTAACAAGTACTGAGTTATCTTACCATTCCGCTAAATTTTCGATTTCTATGTTGCTGTTAACCACATATTCTGCCGCACTACTAAAGAGAAATGGATTTTTGGTATAATCTGATCAGGCTACAGTTAATCCTTCCTTAGTCATTCATTTGTTTTAGGAGGTGAATGGCCACCAATGATGAACGCGATTGACTTCAATGTACTTGTCAATTTTGGCATTTTTCTAATCGCGTGCATAACGCTGGTGATCAAATTGATTGAGATGACCCAGAAAAAGAACTAATCCCTGCCAGAGGAAGCAAACTCGCAGCAGGGTTAGTCGGCAGACTAAGGGTTGATTCCCTGTAGCCTGTTATGAAATGCGGATGGCGTGGCAGCGCCGTCCGCATTTTTTGTTCACAGTTTTACATTATATAAAGCAGTGACACAATTTGTGCCTTTTTTTAGATTGTAGCCTAGTTGTAGCCTTGAGGCAACAATTTGTTACCTCATGAGACTGCCGGAAAAACAATCCCCTGACAGCAGTGTGGTTTGTCTATTTTTATAGCAGCTGCTGCGGTTGTCGTTGCGGTTTGCTAAAACACTTGATCTATAAGCGTTTTGCCCATTTCGGTTCATTGCGTTTCGGATCCTTCGTGATGAGCCGCAGCAAGATCGCTACTGTCTTAACGGCCACCATTTTTTTCTTCTTTGAGCGAAGTTCACGCAGCTCACGCAACAGCGCAAAAATGCGACTCCTGTCCGGAGCCGCATGATGCTGTGTATGGAATGGCGGAGAGGGTGGGATTCGAACCCACGCACGGCTTGCACCGCCTAGTTGATTTCGAGTCAACCCCCTTGGGCCTCTTGGGTACCTCTCCGTGTTTGGCACAAGCAGAATTTATATTACCACAGGGGACTGGCCGTTGCAAGATGCAATCTCCGCCATTGAAGCAACAGATAAAATATTCGAAAATTCACTCATTTCGCAACCTGCAAGTCAGGCGGATGGCGTGGAATCCGCGCCTCCCGTCTCCGGCTTCGGCTCCGCGGGGCGCAGCACCTTCTTCATATATTTCTCGAATTTCGCGCGCGGAACGAGCACGCTGTGCTTGCAGCCGACGCATTTGATCCGGATGTCCATCCCCATCCGGATGATCTCCATCTCGTTCGTGCCGCAGGGATGCGGCTTTTTCATCTGCACGATGTCTCCCAGGCCGAACGTCTTCCGCTCCACGTTCTCCCTTCTCCTTTCATGCAAAACCCAAATCCGTCATACCGGCCGTCAGCGGTATCCGGTTCAACCCGGAGATGTCCGCAGCTCGTTCAGCGCCCGCCTGAGCAGCACATTGAGCGCGCGGGTAACCTCTTCGTGCGTATTCGGCTTGCATTCCGCGACGACCCGCACCGTCGCGCTGTCCGCGCTGGCCGTCACGACCCCGAGCACTTCCGGTTCGCGCACCACATTGTCGTCCTTGAGCTGCCGCGCCGCCTCGCCGATGACGGCCATCGCCCGTTCCAGGCTCACCCCGCCGTCCACCGTCACATCGACCACGGCCAGCGCGTTGTGCAGCGAATAGTTCGTCACGTCGTTGATCTGGCCGTTCGGTATGATGAACACTTCGCCCGTCCAGCTTCTCAGCCGGGTGGTGCGCAGCCCGATCATCTCGACCTTGCCTTTGTAGCTTCCGATCTTCACTTCGTCGCCGACGCCGAACGGATCTTCCAGGATGATGAACAACCCGGAGATGACATCGCGGACCAGGCTTTGCGCGCCGAAACCGATCGCAAGGCCGACGATGCCGGCGCCCGCCAGCAGCGGCGCCAGGCTGATGTTGAACTCGCCCAGAATGAGCAGGAAGGCAACGAAATAAATGCAGTACGATACCGTGTTGTTCAGCAGCTTGCCGACAGTCTGTACGCGCCGCGGTTGAATCCGGACCCGCTCCGGACTGCGGTCGATCAGCAGGCGCTGAATCGCCTTGTGCAGCACTTTGGCCGCAATCCAGGCGGCAAGCAGAATGAGCGCAATGCGAAGCGCGGACATGCCGAGGTCGATCCACATCCGTTCATCCTTCAAGTCCACCGCCAGAACATGCAATCCCGTTGCCGTCATGCGTTCGCCCTCCCCGCATCGTTCGGATCTTCCCATGCCATCGGCATATAGCCTTGTTCCGTCAAGATGTAGATGCCGCGAATCTCCACATGTTCCTGTCTGATGATGCTCAGAATTTCCGGCAGATTTTCATCGGGGAAATCGATCGATATCGCGCAGCCGGCCGTAATCTCCTTCGGCGTGGGGCGGATGTCGATCTCAATCCCGGCATATTCAAACAGCATTTCCGCCCGCAGCGCCTGCTGGGTGGAATCGAAAGCGGCCAACATCGCAGCGTCCCCTTTCCTGATATGATGCCGCGGCACTGCCCCATGGCCCTGCAGTCCCGTTTTCCGTCCTGGTCAGTATAAACCGGCCACGATGTCCATATACTAGTAACACGCTGTTTGCGGAGGGGATGCCATGAAGCCGGCCGTTCGAAGAGAAGCGCCGCTCAAGGTCGCGCATGCCGATGCGAATGCATGTGCGCTGCTCACCGAGCGACTGACCCACTATATGACGACGATGGCGGAGAACCGCCGGATTGCCATCGTGTGCATCGGCACGGACCGGTCGACCGGCGATTCGCTTGGTCCCCTGGTTGGCACGAAGCTGTCCAAATACCGCAGCCCGCATTTCGATCTGTACGGCACGCTGGAGCATCCGGTTCATGCGATGAATCTCGAGGAAACGCTGCACAGGATCGAACGGAAGACGCCCCGGCCGTTCATCATCGGCATCGACGCCTGCCTTGGACAGGCCGCCAGCGTCGGCTGCATCCAGATCGGCGAAGGTCCGGTTCGTCCGGGCGCCGGCGTCAACAAGGAGCTGCCGCCGGTCGGCGACATTCATATGACCGGCATCGTCAACGTCGGCGGCTTCATGGAATACTTCGTCCTGCAGAACACCAGGCTGCACCTGGTCATGCGCATGGCCGATCTGATCGCGCTGAGTCTCATCAACGCCGTCCATGCCGTGAGGCGGCAGCGGCCGCTGGCTGCAGTCCCGCCTGTTCAATCGCCTGCCGTTCCTCAGGCGTAAGCGGATAGGTTGACTCTCCGCCCTTTACCGGTTTCGCGTAGACGTAGGTTTCTTCCCGGCTGTGAATGCCGCTCAGGACGACGCCGCTCCGCTCTTCGTTCACGATGGCAACCGCAAAGCTGAGATCGCTTCCTTGGCCGGCGAACGCATTGTAGCGCACAATTCCGATTCTGCCGGCCGATTGTCTGACCGTCTCTTCGAGCCGGCTCAGTCCGCCGGTCAGCCGTTCGATCTCCCGCACGGCATCCGCGGTCCGCTGCTGCAAGCTGCTGATGACCGTCTCCAGATCGGCCACCCCCGTGCTGCCGATCATCGCCCGGTATTGCCGGGTGAGCCGGCTCAGCTTGCGGCTGACGACAGCCAGCCAGATGAGCAGCACGACGACCAGCAGGCCGATTCCCGCGATCGCCGCATACAAGATTTCCGAATCTTCTGCCCTCATCGCTACTCCCCCATGTTTTCCGATCGATTTCTGTATCTTCTGCAACGTCTTCAGACAGCCGTTTCAATAATACCGGCTGATCTCCTTCGCAGCCGCGATAAGTGCATCCACGTCCGCCTCGGTCGTGGAATGGCCGACGCTGGCGCGCACCGCGCCCGTGGCCGCCGTACCCGCCGTTCCATGCGCCAGCGGGGTGCAATGGAACCCGGCCCGGACGGCGATGCCGTAATGCCTGTCCAGGATGAACGCCGTCTCCGATGGATCGGCGCTGCCGATAATGAATGAGACGATGCCGGTTCTCGGTTCGCCCGGTTCCGGACCGAGCACGCGCACGTTGCCGATCGCAGACAGCCCCTCCATCAGCCGTTGCGCAAGCGACCATTCCTTATTATAAATGTTCTCAACCGTCTCATGCAGGATGTACCGGACGCCCGCCGCCAGCCCCGCCAGCCCCGGGGTATTGACCGTGCCAGATTCGTAGCGGTCGGGCCGCATGTCCGGCTGTTCGGCCGCTTCCGACTGGCTGCCCGTTCCGCCGTGCAGAATCGGCTCGAGGTTGACCTCCGGATGAATGTACAAGCCGCCCGTCCCCTGGGGACCAAGCAATCCCTTGTGTCCCGGGAACGCCAGCAGATCGATGCCCATCGCCTCCACGTCGATCGGCAGGATGCCGGCGCTCTGCGCCGCGTCGACCAGCAGCCGGATGCCTCTCTTGCGGGTCATGGCGCCGATCTCGGCGACCGGCAGAATCGACCCGAGCAGATTCGAACTGTGGTTGACGATGACCAGCTTTGTATTCGGCAGCAGCGCTTCGCGGACGCGCCCCGGGTCGAGGCCGCCGCGTTCATCCGTCTCCACATAGGTGACCTTCACGCCGATCGTACGCTTCAAATACTCGAGCGGCCGCCGGACCGCATTGTGTTCGACTGCCGTTGCGACGACGTGATCGCCGGGCTGAAGCAATCCTTTGATCGCCATGTTCAGCGCTATGGTCGTATTGAACGTCAGCGCGATGTCGTTCGGATTGGCGATTCGAAACAGTTCCGCCAGCGCTTTCCGCGCCTCGAACACGATCCTGCCCGCGCTGACCGCCATCCGGTGGCTTCCCCTGCCGGGATTCGCGCCGTCATGCACCATCGCATCGCGCACCGCTTCGATCACTTCCGGCGGCTTCGGCCATGAAGTCGCCGCATGATCCAGATAGATGATCCGTTCCGTTTTTGCGTCCATGCTAGCCCCCTGCTTTCCCCGCCGCACAGCATGCGAATTGGCATACCTTAGTGTAATCGTTCCCGCCCGGGATTACAACTCCGGGATGCCGGCGTTTTCTCCGGTTCTGCGCCGTTGTCTGCAAGCCGATGCATCTCGGGCGGCAAGCGTTTCTTTTTCGCGACAAGCGGCGCCCCCACGTCCATCTGCGCGACGCGGCGCCCGGGAAGATGCAGGTCCAACCGGGAGAAGGAAGCGTCGACATGGAATGGGCGCTTTCCGCTGCATTTCCATTGAATATCTGGAGCCGGACGAGTATGATGCCGCGAAGGATATTCTCCGGCTGACAATTAGGGGCGCCTCCGGCAATGGTTCATCGGATGGCGCCCCGTCTTATTTGCAAAACCTTTCTTGCCCGACTCGGCCGCCGTCAGGCCAGCCGTTCCAGCAGTTCCAGCAGCCGCTCCAGATCCTGCTTGCCGTAATACAGCAGCTCGATCCGACCCTTGTCCTTCTGATGACGGATGCGAACCGTCGTCTTGAACCGTTCGCGCAGCGTCTCCTCGACCTGCTCGATGTACGGATCGCGCTTCTTCGCCTTGGCCTGGGCCTTCTTGACGGCCACATTTTTGCGCCCGAGCTGCTGAATGGCATCTTCCAGCTCGCGCACGCTCCATTCGTTCTCGATCGTCTGCCGGGCAAGCTCCCTCAGCTTCTTGTCGTCCTTCAGACCGGCCAGCGCCCGTGCATGCCCCATGGACAATGTTCCACGTGAAACATGCTCCTTCACCTCAGCGGGCAACGTCAGCAGACGGAGAAAATTCGCGATATGCGAACGCGACTTTCCGACCTTCAGCGACAATTCCTCCTGGGTGAGCTGGAACTTGTCCATGATCGACTGGTAGGCAAGCGCCAGCTCAATCGCATTCAGATCTTCCCGCTGCAGGTTCTCGATCAGCGCGATCTCCATCACCTGCTGGTCGGAGAAGTCGCGCACGACCGCAGGGATCGTCGCATTGCCGCACAACTGGGATGCGCGGAAACGACGCTCGCCCGCGATGATCTCGTACCCTTTCACGACGCTGCGCACAATGATCGGCTGAATGACGCCGTGCTGCCGGATCGACTCGGCCAGTTCCCTGATCGCTTCTTCGTCGAACGTCTTGCGCGGCTGATACGGGTTCGGACGAAGCTGGGTCAGCGGAATTTCGATGACCTTGTCATCTTCGCCTACCGTCAGAGAAGGAATAAGCGCGTCAAGCCCTTTCCCCAGCCGTCTGCTCATGGGTCATCACTTCCTTCGCCAATTCGAGGTAGACTTCCGCGCCCTTCGATCTCGGATCATACGTGATAATGGACTGCCCGTGCGACGGCGCTTCGCTCAAGCGGACATTGCGCGGGATGATCGTCTGATACACTTTCTGCTGAAAATATTTCTTGACTTCCTCGATCACCTGAATGCCGAGATTCGTCCGCGCATCGAACATCGTGAGCAGCACGCCTTCGATTTGCAGCGATTTGTTCAGATGTTTCTGGACAAGCCGAACCGTATTGAGCAGCTGGCTCAGGCCCTCAAGCGCATAATACTCGCACTGGATCGGAATGAGGACCGAGTCGGCGGCCGTCAGCGAATTGATTGTCAGAATGCCGAGCGAAGGAGGACAATCGATCAGAATGTAATCAAACATGTCCCGCACTTGCGACAGCGACTTCTTCAGCCGGATCTCCCGCGAAATCGTCGGCACCAGCTCAATCTCCGCGCCGGCCAGCTGAATCGTGGCAGGAATCAGCGTCAGTCCCGGGATGCTGGTCTCCACCATAGCATCGCGCGGATGCACGTCGTTAATCAGTACGTCATAGATGCAGTTGTCAACATCCGCCTTGTTGATGCCGATGCCGCTGGTCGTATTGCCTTGGGGGTCGATATCGACGAGCAGCACCTTCCTCCCCAGCGATGCCAGCGATGCGCCCAGATTGACGGATGTCGTCGTCTTGCCGACTCCGCCTTTCTGATTCGCAACCGCAATGATCTTCGACAATCCGGTTCACCTCTCACCTGCTGAGTTAAGCCATATCTTGTTCGCTCCTGCGCTGACCGCCGCAAGCAGCAGACCGTACGTCGCGGGCGACACCACATGACATTCCCGATCGCAAGCCTACCGTTTCGGAATGCGGATGACGATTTCGTAATGTTCGCCGCAGTCGCGTTCGTCCGTCTTGATGTCGATGCCGGATCCCGCCACCATCTCGACGGACTGGCGAATGGTGTTGAGCGCGAGGCGGACGTCCTTCGTGAACGAGATCCGCTTCGAAGACTTCTTCGACTTCGCAGAAGCTTCCTTGTAGAACGCGGCACGCGCTTCTGTCTGCTTCACGTTCAGCTCTTTGGAGATGATATCCTCCAGCACCTTCACCTGAAGTTCTTCCGACTCCAGCGACAGCAGCGCCCTTGCATGACGCTCGGTAATCTTCCGTTCCATGAGCGCCTGCTTCACCGGTTCGCTGAGATGCAGCAGCCTGAGCTTGTTCGCAATCGTCGATTGGCTTTTGCCGAGCCGTTGCGCCAAGCTTTCCTGCGTCAGATTGTGCAGATCCAGCAGCTTCTGGTAAGCGACCGCTTCCTCAATCGCGGTCAGCCCTTCCCGCTGCAGGTTCTCGATCAACGCGATCGATGCCGCCTGGGAATCGTTGAATTCGCGGACAATCGCCGGGATCGTCTCCAGCCCCAGCTTCTTGACGGCGCGCCAGCGCCGCTCACCGGCGATAATCTCGTAGCGCCCGTTCCGGACGCGTACGACGATCGGCTGGATGACGCCGTGCGTGCGGATCGTCTGGCACAGTTCGTCGATTCGCTCGTCATCGAAGATTGTCCGCGGCTGGTAGGGGCTCGCGTCGATCTCGCCGACGGGGATCTGCTTCACTTCATCTTGATTCGTGCGGTCGCCCAGACCGAACAGCCGAGAAAATTGCTCCTTCATCATGTCATTCCCTACCTCATTCAGAATGCCGCTGCCGATTCGCCCGGAAGACAGCCTTCTCGACGCCGATCATGGCCGCTCAAGGCGCCCGGCCCCCGGACAAACCGCATGCATCCGCGACAGCCGAAACAAAACGCCGATGTTTCATCGGCGTGATGTTGTTTGTTTCGTTGTTGCCGTGCTGCATCGAACCATCGCCATTCGCAAGCATAATCATTCGAGACACGGAATTCGATTTCCTGCTTGACAAACCGATTTTTCGCATTTGTTCACGGAAAATGTTTCACGTGGAACAACGTCCGGGAAGATTGAAAGCCTCGCCGACATCAGATGATCGGCTGCTTCGCCGGAATGCCCGCCTTTCGCGGATACCGCGCCGGCGTTCGTCCCGACTTGCGGACGATCACGATGTGCCGGTCCGCCTGCTCGAATGGCAATTGCAGCGCGTGCACCTCCTCAAGCTTGCCTCCCATCTCGGACAACGCTCGCCTCGCTTCCGCGATCTCCCCGGCGGGGTCGCCGCCCTTCATCGCGGCGAACCGGCCGTCCGGCCGCGCGAACGGCAGGCAGAACTCGCTGAGCACGTTCATTCTGGCGACCGCGCGGGCCGTCACGAGATCGTACCCGTCGCGGTGCTCCGGCATTCTGGCCGCGTCTTCCGCGCGGGCATGCAGGCAGGTCACGCCGGCAAGGCCGAGCTCCGCGGTCAGATGCTCGAGGAACCGGATCCGCTTGCCCAGCGAATCGACGATCAGCACTTCAAGATGCGAGAAGAGAATCTTGAGCGGAAGGCTCGGGAAGCCCGCGCCGGAGCCGATATCGGCCAGCTTGCCGATGCCGTTCAGATCCAGATGGAAAGCGAGCGTCAGCGAGTCGTAGAAATGTTTCTCGTACACCGCTTCCCGCTCCGTGATCGCCGTCAGGTTCATCCGCTCGTTCCATTCCACGAGCAGCCGAAAGTACGTCTCGAACTGTTCACTTCGCTCCGGCGTCAGCTCCATATCTCGCTCCGCCAGCAGCTTCTCGAACCAGGACGGGGCGCTCAAGTGTCACGACCCCCGCGCCGCCGTCACGCGGTTGTAATGCTCGAGATACACGAGCAGGATGGACAGGTCGGCCGGCGAAACACCCGAGATGCGCGACGCCTGCCCGATCGAAATCGGCCGGATGGCGGTCAGCTTCTGCTTCGCCTCCGTCGACAGGCCGTGCACAGCATAATAGTCGATGTCGTCCGGAATCCGCTTCTGCTCCATCTTGTTCAGCCGCTCCACCTGCTGCAGCTGCTTCTCGATGTAGCCCGCGTACTTGATCTGGATCTCGACCTGTTCCTTCATCTCCTCGGTCAGTTCGACCGGCGGTGGCGTCACGGTCTCGAGCATCGCATACGTCACTTCCGGACGCCTGAGCAGCGTCAGCGCGTCGACCGTGTTCTGCGCCGGAGCGGAACCGGCCGCCTCCAGCACCCGCTGCGCTTCCTCCGGCTTCAGCTTGACCGTCTTCAGCCGCGCGATCTCGTCTTCCACCTTCTTCTTCTTGTCAAGGAACTTGCGATACCGCTCCTCGCTGATCAGCCCGATCTCGTAGCCGATCGGCGTCAGGCGCAGATCGGCATTGTCATGGCGTAGCAGCAGCCGGTATTCGGCGCGCGACGTCAGCAGCCGGTACGGCTCGTTCGTACCCTTCGTCACGAGGTCGTCGATCAGCACGCCGATGTACCCTTGCGCGCGGGACAGAATAACCGGATCCTTGCCCTGAACCTTGCGCGCGGCGTTGATGCCCGCCATGATCCCTTGTGCGGCCGCCTCTTCATAGCCGGATGTGCCGTTCAGCTGGCCGGCCGTGAACAGCCCCTCGACGAGCTTCGTCTCGAGCGACGGCTTGAGCTGCGTCGGCACGATCACATCGTATTCGATCGCATAGCCGGGACGCATCATTTCGGCCTTCTCGAGGCCCGGAACCGAGCGGAGCATGCGCAGCTGCAGCTCCTCCGGCATGCTCGTCGACAGCCCCTGCACGTAATATTCCTTCGTATTCCGACCTTCGGGCTCGAGGAAAATCTGATGCTTCGGCTTGTCGGCGAACCGGACGATCTTATCCTCGATCGACGGACAGTAGCGCGTCCCCGTCCCTTCGATCAGGCCCGAATACATCGGCGCGCGGTGGAGATTTTCCTGAATGATCCGGTGCGTCTCTTCCGAAGTATAGGTGAGCCAGCAAGGCAGCTGCTCGACTTCGCGGTATTCCGTCTCATAGGAGAAATATTTCGGCTTCTCGTCGCCCGGCTGAATCTCGGTCTTCGAGAAATCGATCGTATCCCCGTGAATCCGCGGCGGCGTGCCGGTCTTGAACCGGATCAACTCGAAGCCGAGCGAGCGCAGCGATTCCGACAGCTTCACGGAAGGCTGCTGGTTGTTGGGTCCGCTCTCGTACATCAGTTCGCCGATAATAATCTTGCCGCGCAAGTAAGTGCCCGTCGTGATGACAACAGCCTGCGCGTAATATTCCGCGCCCGTCTTCGTCCGGACGCCCTTGCAGCGGCCGCCTTCAACGATCAGCTCCTCCACCATCACCTGGCGGAGCGTGAGCCGCTCGGTCCGTTCCAGCGTCTGCTTCATCGTGTGCTGATACAGAAACTTGTCCGCCTGCGCGCGCAGCGCATGGACCGCCGGCCCTTTGCCCGTGTTCAGCATCCGCATCTGGATGAACGTCTTGTCGATGTTCCGTCCCATCTCGCCGCCGAGGGCGTCGATCTCGCGCACGACATGGCCCTTCGCCGGCCCGCCGATCGACGGGTTGCACGGCATGAACGCCACCATGTCCAGACTGATCGTGAGAAGCAGCGTCTCGCAGCCCATCCGCGCCGCGGCAAGCGCCGCCTCGCAGCCCGCGTGCCCCGCGCCGACGACGATGACATCATAATGTCCCGCTTCGTATCCCACAGCTTCACCCTCTTTCTTTAAGAAAAAACAATCCACCGCCCAGCTCGGGTTCATTTTCCGAGACAGAACTGCGAGAAAATCTGGTCAATCAGCGATTCTCCGGCCGTGTCGCCCGTAATCTCGCCCAGCCGCTCCCAAGCCGTTCGGACATCGATCTGGACGATGTCGATCGGCACGCCGGCGTCCGTCGACTCGATGGCGTCGACCAGCGCCTGCTCCGCCTGCTTCAAGAGCGCGGCATGGCGGGCGTTCGACACATAGGCCGCTTCGCCGCCTTCCAGCTTGCCGCCGAAGAACAAGTCGGCGATCGCCTGTCCGAGTTCATCCATCCCCAAACCTTCCTTGACCGACATCGGCACGATGGCGGTTCCGGGAAGCAGCTTCCGCACCTCGGCTTCATCCAGCTTCGCGGGCAGGTCGGATTTGTTCAGAATGACGATCGCCTGTCTGCCCGCCGCTTGGCCGAGCAGCGTCCGGTCATCCTCGTGAAGCGGCTCGGACCGGTTCAGCACGATGAGCAGTAGATCGGCGTCAGAGAGCACCGAGCGCGACCGCTCCACGCCGATCCGCTCGACGACGTCGGACGTCTCGCGGATGCCTGCCGTATCGAGCAGCCGCAGCGGAATGCCGCTGACCGTCACATACTCCTCGATGACGTCGCGCGTCGTTCCCGGAATGTCTGTGACGATCGCCCGCTCGGTTCCCGCCAGCAGGTTGAGCAGCGACGACTTGCCGACGTTCGGCCTACCGACGATCGCGGTCATGATGCCCTCCCGCAGTATTCTGCCTTCGTTCGCCGATTTTAGCAGCTGCCGGATCTCCGCCAGCACTTCCCCGCTCCGCTCGCGGATGAAGGCGCTTGTCAGCTCCTCGACGTCATGCTCGGGATAGTCGATGTTGACTTCGAGATGTGCGAGCAGCTCGATCAGCCGCTGCCTGAGCTCGCCGATCTTCCGCGACAGCGCGCCTTCGACCTGCTTCAGCGCCACCTTCATGGCCCGTTCCGACTTCGAACGGATCAGATCCATGACCGCTTCCGCCTGCGCCAGGTCGATGCGGCCGTTCACGAACGCCCGCCGCGTGAACTCGCCCGGTTCCGCGAGGCGGATGTCGCCGCCGGCCAGCAGAAGATCCAGCACCCGCCGCACCGGCACGATGCCGCCGTGGACGCTGATCTCGACGACGTTCTCGGCCGTGAACGACCTCGGCGCCCGCATCACCGTGACGAGCGCTTCGTCAACCGTTTCGCCAGTCGAAGGGTCGACGATTTTCGCATATTGCACCGTATGGGTCGCCGCGTCCTTGAGCCCCGTCTTCGCGCGGACATAGGGCGCGGCCGCCTCGATCGCGGAAGGACCGCTGATCCGGATGACGGCAATCCCGCTCTCGCCGACGGCTGTCGCGATCGCAGCGATCGTATCGTCGTGCATGCTGTCCAGTCCTTTCCCTGTAATCGCAGACACCGCAAGAACTTTAAAAAAAGGCAATGCCTCGCGTTACGAGCCATTGCCGCGGAAGAGATCGCATGCCTTGCGTCACTTGAGCGTAATGACGACGCGCCGGTTCGGTTCGTCGCCCTTGCTGAACGTCTTCACTTTCGGATGGTGCTGCAATGCCGTGTGAATCACTTTGCGTTCCTGCGGGGTCATCGGTTCCAGGACGATTTCCTTGCCGGTCCTGACCACCCGCTGCGCGAGCCGTTCAGACAATCCCTCGAGCGTCTTGCGCCGCCGTTCGCGGAAATTTTCGGCATCGAGCACGATGCGCACACGCTCGCGCGAACTGCGACTGGCGACGATATTCGCCAAATATTGCAGCGCGTCGAGCGTCTGGCCTCTGCGGCCGATGAGCAGCCCCATATCTTCGCCGCCCGACATCGCCAGCTTCAGGCCGTCGCGCGTTTCGCTTCGGCTGATGTCGATCGTGATCCCCATCGCGCCCGCGACTTCGCGCAGGAACCGCTCCGCCGCTTCCGCGGCTTCCTCGGCGCCGCCCTCTCCGGATCGTGAATCGGGATCTTGCGGTTCCGAATCTTCCTCTTCGAAGAATGCCACTTCTTCGTCTTCGGAACCGCCGGCATCCGTCATGACGTCTTCGACTGCGGCGGTCTCCGCCTCCTGAGGCTCGGCCTCAGCCGGGGCGGGTTCCGCCGCAGCCGGCTCCTCGATGAGCGTCAGCTCCACCTTGGCGGGTCTTGCACCGAACAATCCGAACAGGCCGCGCGACGGCTGTTCGAGCACGTTCACCTTCACGCGGTCGATCGTCGTCCCCAGTTGTTCGAGCCCGCTGTTCACCGCAGCTTCGATCGTCTTTCCGGATGCCGTGACTTTCTTCATTTCGCAGGGGCCTCCTTCGGTTTGCCCTTGTCGGATGAGCGCACGTACAGGAAATAGTTCTGAATGATTGTATAGATGTTGCTGTAGATCCAGTAGAGCGGCAGAGCCGCCGGGAACGACAGCGCCATGACGAAAATCATGACCGGGAAGATCATCAGGATCGCCTGCATCGGGCCATTCGGTTGCTGCGGCATCATCTTCGATTGGATAAACGTCGTGATCGCGGCGATCACCGGCAGCGCCCAGGCGATGACGCCCTGTTGCTGCGGCGGCATTCCAAGCTGGATGCCGAGGAACGAATACTCCCGGATATCCGGGTTCCAGTAGATCGCGTTGTACAGCGCGATGAAGATCGGCATCTGGATCAGAAGCGGCAGACAACCCGCCATCGGATTGACCTGATGCTGCATGAACAGCTTCATCGTTTCTTCATTAACTTTCTGCGGGTCGTTCTTGTACTTCTCCCGGATCTTCATCAGCTCCGGCTGCAGCGCCTGCATCGCTTTCGAGCTGCGGTACTGTTTCAGCGTAAGCGGCAGGATCAGCGTCCGGACGATGATCGTCAGAACGAGAATCGACAGCCCGTAATTGCCCTGGAACCAGTCGGCAAACGTGTCCAGCATGATCGCGAACCAGTAAACGACGTTCCGCTCCCAGAAGTTGCCCTCGAGCAGATCTTCCGTGCTGGTCGTATGATCAACCGGCGCGCATCCCGCAAGCAGCAGGATCGTCGCGACGACGGGCAGGATCAGCCATTTGCGTGATCGAGACAACAGTCAAAACTCCTCTCTTGAGAAGACAAACATTCCCTTTAAACTATATCATAATTTATGGTCTGAAGGAAACTCGCCTAAACATGCGGATGGCCTTGCGGACGCGGCCTGCCGACGGTCGTCCCTCCGTTCCGCCGATTGTCCGAACCGCCCGCCTGGGACCCGGCCAGCAGGCCGGCCTTGCGCAGCGCGTGCAGCAGGCTCCGCTCCAGATCCTTCGTCTTCATCCCGAGCGCCGGCCGCCTGACGATTACGATAAAATCGGTCCTCTCGGCAATCTTGTCCGCGTTCAGGCGGATCAATTCCTTGACCACCCGGCGCATCCGGTTGCGGACGACCGCGCCGCCGAGCTTCCGGCTCACCGACACGCCTGCGCGGAACCGCTCGGTCTCCGGCCGCTTCATCCAATAGACGACAAACTGGCTGTTCGCGAACGAACGTCCCGCCTTGTAGATGCGGCTGAAGTCGCTGCGGCTGCGCAGGCGGAGCTTTCTCTGCATCACCATCACCGAACCTTCCATCCGGAAGCTGCCGGAGGGAGCGAATAAAAAAAGACCACGCTCCGTGGTCCCGTAAGATCAAGCGCTCAGCACTTTTCTTCCCTTCTTGCGGCGAGCAGCCAGCACCTTGCGGCCGTTCTTCGTGCTCATCCGCTTCCGGAAGCCGTGCACTTTCTTCCGCTTGCTCACATTCGGTTTGAACGTCGGTTTCATCCTGCCTGACACCTCCTGTCCGAATTCTATCATGACAATCCGTTGAATATACATTATCCATGATCCAAGCCGACAGATCGGCCCCGATCCGTCCGGAAAAATGCCTATACAATTAAACCACACCCATCCGCCAAAGTCAAGTTCAAGGACATCCGGAACACTTGCTCCATCCATGCAAATCACCCCTCCATACATGGGGGCTGTTGATAATTTTCGGCGAATGCCGTCGAATCGGCACAGGTTGTCAACAATTTTTCAACAATTTCGAGCTTTGTTCATAAATGTTATACACAATTCCGGGGATTGTGGATAGTTTCGATGCAAACGTTGAAATCAGGGGCCCGGTCTGCTATGATAAATATGCTTCTAGCTGTGGATATCTGACATAATCCCTCTAAATTATCAACAGATTGTGGATAAAATTGTGAGCAATTCACCTCCCTATGGATAATTCACAGCGGGATTACGTTCGTTTTGTGGATGATTCGCCTCACATTTTCTTCAGAAGATAAGAGTTTATAAGTTTCACGCTTATCATCGGCTTATCTTTCCCCGCAAAACGGGTGCGCCGTCCGGGAGGGACGGCATCAGCCGTTTTTGCTTGTTTCGACACATCGCATCGTTCCAGCCGAATAACGGCGGTGCCGGCCGACTTCGGCGCATCAACTGTCCTTTGCGAGCCAATGACGCAAGCCGAAGGAGAGGTTTGTTCCTTTTTGTTCTTTTTCTGGGAATGTTGGGAATGGTGCGGTGACGGCGGAGTATGGGCAGCTGGATGAAGGGGCGGACGATCAGTTGGTAAGGAGTGACAGTCATTGGACAGCCAAGCCCGTGAAATATGGCAGCAAGCGTTATCCATCATTCAGACCCGGGTGAGCAAACCGAGTTTCGATACATGGTTCAAGGAAACAAACGCGAGATTTCTCTCGGAACGGCTCGTTCTGATTACCACGCCGCAGGCTTTCGCGGTGGAATGGCTCGAAAGCCGCTACACGCGGTACATCAGGGAAGCGCTTGAAGACTGCCTCGGCTATCCGGTCGACGTCAAATTTGCGCTCGAAGAACCGAAGGCTGCCGAACCCCAGGCCGAACCTCCGGCAGTCCGCCGGCCCCCCGTCGTGCAGGAAGAGCCTGCCGGCCATATGCTCAACCCGAAGTATAGATTTGAAACGTTCGTCATCGGCGCCAACAACCGGTTCGCCCACGCCGCCTCACTCGCGGTGGCAGAAGCGCCGGCCAAGGCGTACAATCCGCTGTTTCTCTACGGCGGCGTCGGTCTCGGCAAGACCCATCTGATGCATGCGATCGGCCATTACATATTGGAACACAATCCGGACATGCGGGTGCTGTACATCTCGTCCGAGAAGTTCACGAACGAGTTCATCAACGCCATCCGCGACAACCGCGGCGAGAGCTTCCGCATGAAATATCGCAACATCGACGTATTGCTGATCGACGACATCCAGTTCCTCGCGGGCAAGGAGCAGACGCAGGAGGAATTTTTCCACACCTTCAATGCGCTGCACGAGGAGCGAAAGCAGATCGTCATCTCGAGCGACCGACCGCCGAAGGAAATTCCGACGCTGGAAGAGCGGCTTCGCTCGCGGTTTGAATGGGGACTCATCACCGACATCCAGCCCCCGGATCTCGAAACCCGGATCGCCATTCTGCGCAAAAAGGCGAAAGCCGAGAACCTCGATATTCCGAACGAAGCGATGGTGTACATCGCGAACATGATCGATACGAACATCCGGGAACTGGAAGGCGCACTCATTCGTGTCGTAGCCTATTCATCGCTCATCAACCAGGACATCACGTCCCATCTGGCGGCGGAGGCGCTCAAGGACATCATTTCCACGAGCCGCCCGAAGATGATTACGATCCAGGACATCCAGGCCAAGGTCGGCGAATATTTCGGCCTTCGCCTGGAAGAATTCAAGGCGCGCAAGCGGACGAAGGCGGTCGCGTTCCCGCGTCAGGTCGCCATGTACCTCGCGCGCGAGCTGACCGACCATTCGCTGCCGAAGATTGGCGACGCGTTCGGCGGCCGCGATCATACGACCGTCATCCACGCCCACGACAAAATATCGAAGCAGCTTGAAACGGACCGCGAGCTGCAGCAGATCATCCGGACCTTGACCGAACGGATTCGCAGCGGACAACCATGAACAACCCGTCAGGCCTATGCACACGATATTCACATGTGGATAGGCTTCTTTTGTCGAAGTTTCCGCGCTTATCCACATATTCAGCGGCACTACTACGATTACGACTAAAAATGTTATGATATTCATCATAGAGCGAAAAAAGACGAAGAGCGCCGACGGGAGGAACGCATGAAACTGACCATCCGCAAGAACGAATTGAACGAAGCCGTCCAACAAGCCGCGAAAGCCGTTTCTTCGCGGCCGGCCATCCCGATTCTTTCCGGAATCAAGTTTGAAGCCGACCACCAGGGATTGACGCTGACTTCCAGCGATACCGAAATTTCGATTCAAACCTTTGTCCCCGCGGAAATCGACGGCGAGCCGATCGTCCGCGTCGAACGGCCGGGAAGCATCGTGCTTCCCGCCAGATTCATGGCGGAGATTGTCAAGAAGCTGCCGGAAGACGACATCGAGTTCGAACAGCAGGGCGGATTCCAGGTGACGATCCGCTCCGGCGCGACGGACATCCAGATGATCGGTCTGGACGCCGAAGAATTTCCGGTGCTTCCCGATATCGCGCGGCAGCAGGTCATCAACATCCCGGGAGAACTGCTCAAGAACATGATCCGCCAGACCATTTTCGCCGCGTCGACGAATGAACAGACGCCGATTCTGACCGGCATCCAGTGGCAGCTGCAGGGCGGCGAGCTGAAGTTCACGGCGACCGACCGGCACCGTCTGTCCACCTGTTCCGCCGACTTGGGCGCGCCGGAAAGCGACAAGTTCGCGGGCATTGTCATTTCGGCCCGGACGCTGAACGAACTGTCCCGCATCATTCCCGATTCGCAGGAACCCGTCGAGATCGCCGCGGCCGACAACCAGGTGCTGTTCCGAATCGGACGGGTGCTGTTATTCTCCCGCGTGCTCGACGGCGTCTATCCGGACACGTCGCGGATCATTCCGCAGGAATTCAAGACGGAGATGGAGATCGACACCCGGCAGCTGACGGAAGCGATCGACCGCGCCTACCTCATGTCGCGCGAAGAGAAGACGAACATCGTGCGCATTGTGACGCTGGGCAGCGGCGACATCGAGATTTCGTCCAGCTCGACGGAGCTCGGACGCGTCACCGAACAGATGCGCGTGGTGCGGCTTGACGGCGACGAACTGCGCATCGCGTTCAACTCGAAATATATGCTTGATGCGTTGCGCGTCATCGACAGCGAGAAGATTTTCATCGGATTCAACGGGTCGATGAGCCCGATCGTGATCCGTCCGACCGACGGAGACCGCCAGCTGCACATCATTCTGCCGTACCGCACGACCGGCTGATCCAGGTTGGCGCAGTCCACTCGGGCGGGCGCATCGTTTTATCAACAGCAGAAAGGAACGTCCGCATGAAACCGATCGCGATCACGACCGAACCGATTGCGCTCAGCCAATTTCTGAAGCTGGCCGGCTGCATCGACACCGGCGGCCAGGCGAAGGCGTTGCTCGCCGAAACCCCGGTGCTCGTCAACGGCGAGCCGGAGAATCGCCGCGGACGGAAGCTGTATGCGGGCGACCGGGTGGAAGTTCCCGGATTTGGCGCGTTCACGGTCGAGGTCGTGAAAACGTGAAACTGAAATCGATCGAACTGCAGCACTACCGCAACTACGAATCGCTCCGGCTGGAGACGGACCATATGGTCAACGTCTTCATCGGGCCGAACGCACAGGGCAAGACCAACCTGCTCGAAGCGATTTTCGTGCTGGCGCTTGCCAGATCGCACCGGACGGCGAAGGACAAGGAACTGATCGGGTGGAATCACGACTCGGCGCGCGCGGCGGGCGAAGCGGAGCGGCGCTACGGAGGCGTCAGCCTCGAAATCGTGTTCACCGATCAGGGCAAGCGCGCAAAGGTCAACGGTCTGGAACAGCGGCGCCTGAGCGAATTCGTCGGCACCCTGAACGTCGTCATGTTCGCGCCCGAAGATCTCGAGATCGTCAAGGGCGCCCCGGGCGTCCGCCGGCGGTTCCTCGACATGGAGATCGGCCAGATCCAGCCCGGCTATCTGCACGCCATGCAGCAGTACGGCAAAGTGCTGATGCAGCGCAACCGCTATCTGAAGACAGCCGCGCCCGGAAGCAAGCATGAGCTGCTCGACATCTGGGATGAGCAACTTGCTTCCTGGGGTGTTAAATTGATGAAGAAAAGGCAAAACTTTATCGTAAAACTGCAGCAATGGGCGGCCTCGATCCATGCCGGCATCACCGGCGGCAGCGAAGCGCTTCAGGTGGAGTACCAGCCTTCGCTCGAGATGGAAGGTCCGGAAGATGAAGCTGTTTTAATCGATCGTTTTATGGTAAAGTTATCACAGATGCGAGAACAGGAGCTGCGCCGCGGCATGACGCTGATCGGACCGCACCGGGACGATCTTCTGCTGCGTATCAACGGCATGGAGGCACAGGCTTACGGATCCCAGGGCCAGCAGCGGACGACGGCGCTGTCGCTCAAGCTGGCCGAGATCGAGCTGATCCGCGAGGAAACCGGCGAATATCCGGTGCTGCTGCTGGACGACGTGCTGTCGGAGCTTGACCGCAGCCGGCAGACGATGCTCATCGACACGTTCCAGCGCAAGGTGCAGACGTTCATTACAACGACCAGTCTCGACAGCGTCGATATGGAGAAACTGCGCGACGCCTGTCTCTATCACGTGAAGGACGGCCGCGCGGAAAAAGCGTAAAGCCGATGCGGAAGGAGCACGAATACCGATGTATGTCCATCTGGGCGGAGAACGGATCGTCCGGGCCAGCGAGCTTGTGGCGATTTTTGACGTTTCGATTGAACAGTCTTCGCGGATATCCCGGCAGTTCACCGCCTGCGCGTCGAAGCGAAAGAACGTGGAAGTGATCGGCGAAGAAGAGCCGAAATCGATCGTGATTACCACCCGGAAAGTGTATTATTCCCCGATTTCTTCCTCCACGCTGAAGAAGCGGACACATCAGTTGCCGGACGTGTAACCCTCCGCAGATTTGGAAGCAGCAGTCGAGAGGAGCAGTGAACAAGGCATGACCGACAGCCGGCATGGTTACGATGAAAGTCAGATACAGGTGCTGGAAGGGCTCGAAGCCGTCCGCAAGCGGCCGGGCATGTACATCGGTTCCACCAGCTCGAGGGGGCTTCACCATCTCGTCTGGGAAATCGTTGACAACAGCATCGACGAAGCGCTCGCCGGGTTTTGCAATTACATCGAAGTGATTATCCGGCAGAACGGCAGCGTAACCGTTATCGACAACGGCCGCGGCATCCCGGTCGGCGAACATCCGAAGATGAAGCGGCCGACGCTCGAAGTGGTGCTGACGGTGCTGCACGCGGGCGGCAAGTTCGGCGGCGAAGGCTACAAAGTATCCGGCGGCCTGCACGGCGTCGGCGTCTCCGTCGTGAACGCACTGTCCGAACATATGTGCGTTGAGGTCAAGCGGGACGGGCACATTCACCGTCAGGAGTACCGGCGCGGCGTGCCGCTGTACGACGTGCGCATCGTCGGCGACACGGATGAGACGGGCACGATCATTACGTTCAAGCCCGACCCGGAAATTTTTACCGAGACGACCGAATTCGAATACGAGACGCTGCAGATGCGCATCCGCGAGCTCGCGTTCCTGAACAAGGGCATCAAAATCGTGCTGCGCGACGAGCGGACCGGCGCGTCGGATACTTACAAATACGACGGCGGCATCATCGAATTCGTCCAGTATTTGAACCGCAACCGCGAACCGCTCCATGAGCAGCCGATCTACATCGAAGGCGCCAGGGACAACATCCAGGTCGAGATCGCGTTGCAGTACAATGACAGCTATAACGAAAATATTTACTCGTTCGCGAACAACATCCACACGCATGAAGGCGGGACGCATGAATCCGGGTTCAAGAGCGCGCTGACGCGGATCATCAACGACTACTCGCGCAGAGCCGGCCTTCTCAAGGACAGCGATTCGAACCTGACGGGCGAGGATGTGCGGGAAGGGCTCACGGCGATCATCTCCGTCAAGATTCCGGATCCGCAGTTCGAAGGGCAGACGAAGACGAAGCTCGGCAACAGCGAAGTGCGCGGCATCGTCGAGTCGCTGTTCGCCGAGAAGTTTCAGGAGTTTCTGGACGAGAACCCGTCCATCTCGCGCCGCATTGTGGAGAAAGGTGTGCAGGCCGCGCGGGCTCGGGAAGCGGCGCGCAAGGCGCGCGAGCTGACCCGCCGCAAGAACGCGCTCGAAGTGAGCGCCCTGCCCGGCAAGCTGGCCGACTGCTCGTCCAAGGACGCGTCGATCAGTGAGCTGTACATCGTCGAGGGCGATTCCGCGGGCGGATCGGCGAAGCAGGGGCGAGACCGCCACTTCCAGGCCATCCTGCCGCTTCGGGGCAAGATTCTGAACGTCGAGAAAGCGCGTCTGGACCGGATTCTCGCCAACTCCGAGATCCGGGCGATCATCACGGCGCTCGGCACGGGGATCGGCGAAGACTTCGACCTGTCGAAGGCGCGCTACCACAAAATCATCATCATGACCGACGCGGACGTCGACGGCGCCCACATCCGGACGCTGCTGCTGACGTTCTTCTACCGGTACATGCGCCAGATCATCGAAGCGGGATATGTTTACATCGCGCAGCCGCCGCTCTACAAGATCGAGCGGAACAAGGTCGTCCGCTACGCGCTGAACGACAAGGAGCGCGATGAGATTCTGGCCGAATTCGGTGAAGGCGCGAAAGTGAACATCCAGCGGTACAAAGGTCTCGGCGAGATGGACGCCGAGCAGCTGTGGGAGACGACGATGGATCCCGAGAGCCGCACGATGCTGCAGGTAACGATCCAGGATGCGATCGCGGCGGACGCCATTTTCGACACGCTCATGGGCGACGACGTCGAGCCGCGGCGGGAATTCATCCAGGCCCACGCGAAATTCGTCAAGAATCTCGATATTTGATTGAGGAGCCGTCCGGTATCACCGGACGGCTTTTTTGCGTCTTGCGCGGATGCCGCGACGGATTCTGTTCTTTTTCTTGAACCTTCCGTAGGCTGCCGCGTACCGGTAAATTTTTCGGAATACCGATTTGTCCTTCAGCTTGCGGAAGATGAAGGGATCCGGCGCCGAATTCACTTCGAGAATCCACGGCTTCAGCGAGTTGTCGATGGCGATGTCGAGGCCGATCTCTTTCAGCCCCGGATAGCGCTTCTGCAATTGTCTTGCCGTCGTGACGCCCAGCCTGCGGAGCTGCTCCGCGTAGGCTTTCCGCCGCCCGGCATCCAGGTGGGTGCTCATGAGGGTGGAGAATGCCATTGGCGTTCCGCCGCTGTGGTAGTTCGTCACGATTTTTCGCGGATGCGAGAGCCGGCCGATGATGCCGGTCGCCTCCCACGAGCCCCGGGGCGACTTCTGCACCATGACGCGGATGTCGAACCGCCGTCCCTTGTGTTTCAGCAGATGGATGCCCCGCTGCGCCAGGTACAGGCCCTTGCGCTTGAGACGCTGAAGTCCGTCGTACAGCGAGTCAATCGACCCAAACCGATAGGAACGGGTATCGACCCGCGCGAGATAGCCGGTCGACGTCCGCTCGATACGGATGACCCCTTTGCCGAATGTGCCTCCATCCGGTTTGACATAGATCATGCCGTAACGATGCAGCATGTCGGACAGCGACTCGCGCGACAGTCTCCGCGTCTCCGGAATCTGTTCGCGCAGTCCGGCGTGCCGCATCAACACTTCGGTTTTCGCAAGCTTGCTTCTCACGCGTTGGATGGCCAACGGGCGTCGGCTCCTTTCGATCGCGCGGGAAGCCGGCGGGCTGGAAATTCCGGACAACCCTTGCGATGAGTGGTATAATAGAGGCGCAAGCCGACCAGATGACTTCCGCCAATCCAGCATATGTGCGGAAACCCGCATGCGCCTCCGCATTCGTACCGCCTCCCGCGAAGCGCAGATTACGTTTAATTGTGCGGATTTGGTGAAAGTAATATAATAGTCAAGGAGAGCATCCGATTGGAAGGATTGTCGGAAGCAGCGGAAATTTCGCGGGATTTGTCCGGTAGAAAGGCATTTATCGTTTTTCCTTTGTTTCGGGGATTGTCATTCGGGGAAACGAATGATTTGCACAGATTTACATGAGAAGGGGTAACCGACGCGGCCTGATGGACGGCCTTCCCGAAGGCAGCCGCACGCCGCGCGGAAGATCGGGAGGTAGAGCATGGCGGAACAGAACCGTTCTCAGATCAGAGATCGCGATATCAGCACGGAGATGCGCGACTCATTCCTGGACTATGCGATGAGCATTATCGTCAGCCGTGCCCTACCTGACGTGCGCGACGGACTCAAGCCGGTGCACCGCCGGATTCTGTACGCGATGTCCGAGCTTGGCATGTCGCCGGACAAGCCGTACAAGAAATCGGCGCGGATCGTCGGCGAAGTCATCGGCAAATATCATCCGCACGGGGATGCGGCCGTCTACGAAACGATGGTCCGGATGGCGCAGGACTTCTCGCTCCGCTACATGCTCGTCGACGGCCACGGCAACTTCGGATCGGTCGACGGAGACTCGGCGGCGGCGATGCGCTATACGGAAGCGCGGCTCTCGAAGATTGCGATGGAGATGCTGCGCGACATCAACAAAGAGACGATCGATTTCGTGCCGAACTACGACGGCGAGGAGAAGGAACCGGCGGTGCTGCCGGCGAGGTTCCCGAACCTGCTCGTAAACGGCGTGTCCGGGATTGCCGTCGGCATGGCGACGAACATTCCGCCGCACAACCTGACGGAAGTGATCAACGGCATCCAGGCGATGATCCAGAATCCGGATATCACGCCGCTTGAGCTGATGGACCATGTGAAAGGTCCGGACTTCCCGACGGCCGCGATCGTCATGGGGCGCGAAGGCATCCGCCAGGCCTACATGACCGGCCGCGGATCGATCACGATGCGCGCCCGGGCGGAGATCGAAGATCAGGGCGGCAAGCCGCGCATCATCGTGCACGAGCTGCCGTACCAGGTCATCAAGGCGCGGCTCGTCGAGAAGATCGCCGAGCTCGTGCGCGAGAAGCGGATCGACGGCATCACCGACCTGCGCGACGAATCGGACCGCAACGGCATGCGCATCGTCATCGAGCTTCGGCGTGACGTCAACCCGAACGTCGTGCTCAACAATCTGTACAAGCATACGCCGATGCAGACGAACTTCGGCATCAACATGCTTGCGCTGGTGGACGGCGAACCGAAGATCCTGAACCTGAAGGACATGCTGTATCATTATTTGCAGCATCAGATCACGGTTATTCGCCGCCGCACCGAGTATGATCTCCGGAAGGCCGAGGCGCGCGCCCACATTCTCGAAGGGCTGCGCATCGCGCTCGACCACATCGACGAGATCATCGCCCTGATCCGCGGCTCGCGCACGACCGAGGAAGCGCGGGACGGGCTGATCGCGCGGTTCTCGCTCAGCCATGATCAGGCCCAGGCCATCCTCGACATGCGTCTGCAACGGCTGACCGGGCTGGAGCGCGAGAAGATCGAGGAAGAATACGCCGAACTGTTGAAGCAGATCACCGAGTTCAAGGCGATACTGGCCGATGAGGGACGCGTGCTGCGGATCATTTCCGACGAGCTGGAAGAGATCAAGCAGAAGTACGGCGACGAGCGCCGCACCGAGATTACGTCCAGCGAGAACGAGATTCTGGACGAGGATCTCATTCCGCGCGAGGATGTCATCATCTCGATCACGCACAGCGGGTACATCAAGCGTCTGCCGGTATCGACCTACCGCAGCCAGAAACGCGGCGGCAAGGGCGTCATCGGCATGGAGACGAAGGAAGACGACTTCGTCGAGCATCTGTACGTCTCCAATACGCACCATTACCTGCTGTTCTTCACGGACAAGGGCAAGGTATTCCGTCTCAAGGCGTACGAGATTCCGGAGCTCGGCCGGACGGCGAGAGGCACGCCGATCATCAATCTTATCCAGATCGAGCCGGGCGAGACGATCAACGCGGTCATTCCGATCGAATCGTTCGATCCGGATCTGTATCTGTTCTTCGCGACGAAGCAAGGCATCGTGAAGAAGACGCCGCTTGACGACTATTCGAATATCCGCAAAGTCGGGCTCATCGCCATCAATCTCCGGGAGGATGACGAGCTGATCAGCGTCAAGCTGACCGACGGCAGCCGCGAGATCATCATGGGGACGAGCCAGGGCATGTCGATCCGGTTCCCCGAGCAGGAAGTCCGGCCGATGGGCCGCTCGGCGACCGGGGTGAAAGGCATCCAGCTCGAAGAAGGCGATACCGTCATCGACATGGATGTCGTCGATCCGGAGCAGGATGTGCTCATCGTCACGGCGAAAGGATACGGCAAACGGACCCCGGCCAGCGAATACCGGACCCAGAGCCGCGGTGGCAAAGGCATCAAGACGCTGAACATTACCGAAAAGAACGGCTCGGTCGTCAGCCTGAAGATGGTGGCCGACGACGAGGATCTGATGATCATGACGTCCGCCGGCACGCTGATTCGCACAAGCATCGCCGGCATTTCCACGATGGGACGCAATACGCAAGGGGTCAAGCTGATCAATATCCGGGAAGACGATGCGGTCGCTACCGTCACCCGCGTCAGCCGGGCGGAAGAATCGGATGAGGAAGACCGCGGATCTGACGAATTGGACGAAAGCGGAGAATCGTAATGAACATCCGGTCGGTTGACCGGGTTCGGTCGGATACGGGAGGGGTACGCTCATGCCTACGGTCCCGCTGTCGCAAGTGAAATTGGGGGATCGTTTCGCCTCCGATGTCATCACGCCGCTTGGCGGCACGTTGTTCCGCAAAGGCCGGGTCGTAACATCGCGCGAATACGAGATTTTGCAGGCTTTTCTCGTCAAACAGGTCGACATTGAGCCGCGCGAAGGCGTCGAAGAGATCGCGGCGACGGAAGAAGCCGCCCTGACGCGGTTCGATGCCGAGTACGATCGGCTGATCAGCCTCGTTCGGCGCATTTTCGTATCCAATACGAGCGGCATCGGACTGCCGATCATGGATATCCGCAAACAACTGGAAAATGTGCTGGCCCATATCGACGAGTACAATGCGCTGACGTTCATGCCGAGAATCGTCGACAAGCAGGATTACCTGTATCACAAAAGCGTCCTGACGGCTTTGACGTCGTATTTGCTGGCGCAATGGTGCGCTTTCCCGAAGAAAGATTGGCTGCCCCTGGCGCTTGCCGGCCTGTTCCACGATATCGGCATGCTGGGCATCGATCCGGCCATTCTGTACAAGCCTTCCGCGCTTACGGCGGCCGAGAAGGAAGAAGTGCAGAATCATACGAAGCACGGTTACAACCTGCTTAAAAATGTCGCCGCCCTTAATGAAGGCGTGAAACTGACGGCGCTGCAACATCACGAGAAAATGGACGGCAGCGGGTACCCGCTCGGCCTCAAGGGCGACAAGATTCATCCTTATGCCCGTCTGGTCGCCGTGGCGGATGTCTTCCACTCCATTACACTGGAGCGGAGCTACAGCAGACCGATCTCTCCCTATCTTGCGCTGGAGCAGCTTCAGAACGAATCGTTCGGCAAGCTCGATCCGGTGTATGTGCGGACGCTCATCGAGAAACTGACTTCGTTCCACAACGGGATGGTTGTCCGGCTCAGCGACAACCGGCTGGGCGAGATCGTCTTCACTGACCGGAACAATCCGACCCGGCCGCTCGTGTCCGTGGGCGGGCAGATTATCAATCTCGTAACCGAACGAGGCATTCACATTGAATCGGTTATCCGCTGATGCGGTCCGGGGTTGTTGACACCCCGGCCTTGTTGTTAGAGTAAAATTTGTGTTGGGGTAAAGATTGGAAAAAGCGGGCATAGAAAGAGAGCCTCTCCTTTGGTAGAGTAGAATTTGGCAAAAAACACACACTCAAAGGAGGAGGCTCCTGTGCAGCACTTTACCACAACCATTCCGACAATGAAAGAGCTTGAAGAGTGGATGTTCAGAAAGATGCAGGATCTGTTCACCGCCGCGATGAGAACCGCGCTGGAGAAGTTGGATGAAATCATTCTGGAGCAACGGGATCGCGAGCGGTATCGCGTCAAGGCTGAACGGGAGACCAGCATGAACACCGTGTTTGGCAACATCCGCTTCAAGCGAAGGTTGTACATGGATCGCCAAACCGGCAAATACGTGTACCTGCTCGACCAGCACTTGCGATTTGAAGGGCGAGGGAAAGTCAGTCCGCATCTGCTGGAAACGGCCATTGCCTTTGCGGCAGAGGGGCCGTCGTACCGGGACAGCGCCAGACGGCTTGAGCAACTGTTGGGCTATCCGGTACTCAGCCACGAGGCCATACGGGAGAAGCTGATTGAGCAAGCGGAGAAGCCGGTGAAGGCTGTGGAAAAGCGCAAGGCCAGGGTGCTGTTCGTGGAAGTGGATGGCCTGTACACGAAACTGCAGCGGCGGAAGCGGCAAGGGATGGAGCATGCGATCGCCGTGGTGCATGAGGGATGGGAGCAGGTCGGCAAGCGTGTGCGGCTTACGAACAAGCAGCATTACCTGCATCGGAGCGAGGGCGACTTTTGGGAAGGGTTTGGCGACTTTCTGACCGAACAGTACGCGATCGACGAGGACACCTGGCTGGTGGTGGGCGGAGACGGAGCCAGTTGGATCGGGGAATGCGAATCGTATTTTCACAAGTGCATCTACATGCTGGATCGGTTTCATGTGGCACGCGATCTGAAGCGGTTTGTGGGACACCTGCCGAAGATATGGAAAGACGCCAGACAGGCGTTGGCCAGGCAGGATCCGGCGGCCTTGATGGCGGCCGTGGAGCGTGTAGCGATCGAGGAGATTGCGCCTGACAAACGGGAAGCATGGAGCGCGTACAAGTCGTTCTTGCGGCGGCACCGCAAGCATCTGGAGGATTACCGAAAGACACTGGAAGCAAACGGCATTGACACGACCGGAATGAGGCCGATGGGAAGCGCAGAAGCCCAGATGCGGGTGTTGACGAAGCGGACGAAGCGTGGAGGATACAGCTGGAGTGAACGGGGCGCAAGGGCGATGCTTACGACCGTCATGCGAAGCAAACAGGCCGGATGGCTAGAAGAAGCCGACGAGCACAAAGTCGAGACACCAGAGCGGGTGTTCAGTGTACGGAAAATCTTGAAAGACGCCATACGACCGGCAAAGGGATGCGTTGACGGGATGATCCGGCTGCTCCGAAGCCAATGGCAAAGCCGCCCGACCGGACTGGCATTAAAAGGTCTCAAAGGATACTGATACCAGATATTTAAAGCGGTTGCCGAAGGAAGAAAAAATGAAACCGCTAACAAGGGATTGGCTCTTTTTCGCGTGATCCATCATCCCCAAAAAAAGTGCCCACACTGGCTTGACTCAGACGATCGTCATTCAGGCCTTGACGAACGAATTCATTCAACTAAAGGTGCCGGAGATCGGAACTTACGACATTGAGATGACAGTTCTTGGGGATCTTTCGTTTTTGATGATTTCGAATATTACACTTCATTTGAACGAGTATTCATAGGGATGAGGAAAGAGGGCAGATATTCTCCGCCCTCTCCCACTTATATCAGGCGAAACGCCACTGAGCGTTCGGAATGGTGCCGGTAGCACCCAAAGCGTTCCGCATGTTTTTGGAAATGTCGATGATGGCACCGTTGATTACCGTCGTATCCTTACAATTGGAATCGTTTGGCTTGCAAACTTCGCATCGTTTCTTTCCTTTGTAGGTGATTGCCCTGGGCGTTGTTCCGGTGTTCCAGTAAGGGTCTGTGCCGCACCAGTTTGCGTCGAAGAGCGGGCCGACATCCCACACTTTCCCGGTAGCTGTCTTTCCGGTGTTTGGATTGTACATTTTTACCGATTTGGCGCAAACATTGTAAGCAGGCAATGCAACGTAATTGGAAGGCAGCGATCCGTGTTGCCCAACGCAGTATGACTTGTTGGATCCTTCAAACCAGGATGCATCGCCCTTGAACCAGACACCGACTTCCACCGTGGTGGTGAGACCATTGGCTTGAATCGTAATTTTCCTCGACGGATCCTGATTGAATACGGACGTAATGATCATGTCGGTGGATTCTCTGATGACCCCTTCCCGGAACGTGACGGTGCCAATCTGATACCCCAACAGCGAGGAAGAAGAGTTGGCATAGACGGGCACGGTGGCATTGAAACTTTTCACCGGTCCACCTGCCGTATTCACCAGGTATCCGCTCGAAATCCTGAACGGCTCCCGTGCAATCACGCTGCCCGAATAAACGTCTTCGCCCGGAGCGTTTTTGGCGATAGAGAAGTACAGCACGTATTCCGCCATTTTCTGGCTCATCCTTTCTGGAAAGATTCGGGTTCCGTTGTTTGCTGGTTCAGCAGTTCCTGGAGGATGCGGGCCTGATCCTGAAGCTTCGCATATTCCTCAACCGGGATCTCAATACTGTTTGGTACCTTTTGCTCCTGACAACCGCACATTCTTGCTCCCACCCTGTCCAAAACTTCTTGAGGAATTCCAGGCCTGGTTGCTTTCCTCGCTTATACAAAGTGAAATCGATTCTGATTTGCACAACGTCAGTGGAGGGGTGGAAGAAGAAAATTGGCCGTGAAATGAATCGGAGGATACAGAGGAGCTATGCGGGATAGTGAAAAAACAGGGCGGCTTCAGCACAAATCGCCGCATGCCGCCCTTTCAAGCTCATGTATTAGAAATCTAACTGTTCCTCCTTCCATTCGACAAGATTGCGGAAATCATTCTTGAATCCGGAAAAATCCAATTGAGCGTGATTTGACGAAATCAGCTCTATGAATTGTGCAAAACCGGGAATTGAATTCATATCGTAATTTTTGACGGCAACGATTACCTTCTCCGCCAAATACTGCTGCAAATCGTTTTGTTCGTTCGGGGACGCGCGACGGCACGCCTTCTGAATGAAGGGTTCTACAAGGTGAAGAATTTCTTTCATCGCTTCCTTGTCTCCCGCTTTCGCTTTCTGCACCAAGGTGAACAAATCATGCCCGATCATTTTTTTTGCCCACCTCGCTTCGAATGACCTGGATCAAATCCATAATGGTGTTATTCAAAGATTCGATTTTCTTCTCAAACCGGAGCAAAAGAAATCCGGTAATTACGATAGGAAAGCCAAAATTGGAAATAGATGTAGTGATCAATGAAATAATAGACGATTCCTCCATTACCGCTCACCCCCTTGAGTGATATCCCGTCTTCCATTCACTTCGCGCCGAGCAAGGAACTTCTCATTTTTTTGAGGGCTGTATGTCGGGTTTTCGTAATGGCTTGCTGTGACACTTTCAGCAGCGTGGAAATCTCCGTATCCATAATGCATGCCGAATAAGAAAGCGTTATCACAACTCTTTGCTTATATGTGAGTTCTGAAAAGATGGCATACAATTCGGGATTCTCGAGCCTCGATTGAAAGTGATTGGGATCAAATGTCGGGTCGTCCATGTCAGCCTGTCGGGCCAAACTCAACAGATAATCACCAAAGCATTGGGCCTCGTCCTCTCCGACAGGCGCATCGAATGTCAGCGGGTATCGTTGCTCGTATTTTCGCCGCTTTCTGTGGTAATCGATATTTGCATATTTAATGAGGGAGAAAAGATACTTCTTAAACCGGAAACAAAACAGAAATTTGCGAAAAGCGAGATCCAGTTCATCTTCCAACTCCGGTGACGGATTGCATATCAACCTCCCGAACAATGCGATATGGTAAGAAGACTCAAAGAATTTTTTAAGGATATTATTCTTGAATAAATTTGGATGATTTAATTTGAACTCCAGAAAGCACCTTATTTCATTTGACAGAGAACAGTTGGCTGCACGCACGTCAGAACTCATGATGTACAACCCTCCTCCGTTGGCTTTTGTAAATAAAAGTGTAATTGCAAATCAATAACACAACCTTGAGGGAATTTATTCTCTTGATGGCAAGTAAAGGGTTTCTTTTACTACTTTCTACGATGAGATGAGAGGGCGATATTCATTGACCAGGCGGGTTGTGCAATAGAGGGCTGACTTCACTTTTATATATTGAAAGATAAAATTTAAGAGGAGGGGAAAGAAAAGTGGCTCGCCCCAATACCTACATGGAACGAATATTGCAGATGAAGAAGGAGCTGTATGAACTCTCCAAACGATTGTCAGAATGTCATCCGGAGGACACGGAATTTTACGCAAGGATTGCAGAGCAATTTGCTGTATACATCCAGAACATTCAGAGTGAATGCCTGAAATCATCCGGTTCAACGGGCTGCTGTGCGATGGAACCTGCCCTGGAAAACCAATAATTGAACGTTTGCATGCCTGGCTGCCATTCGATATAATGGACGGGAACACACATTCGATTCTCAGGCGGGGCGCATCCCCGTCAACGTTGAAAGGGGCATCCGTCCGGTGGCCAGTGATCGCATCATCATCAAAGGGGCGCGAGCCCACAATCTGAAAAATATCGACGTAGAGATTCCGCGCGACAAGTTCGTCGTCCTGACCGGCCTCAGCGGCTCCGGGAAGTCGTCGCTCGCGTTCGACACGATTTACGCCGAAGGCCAGCGGCGGTACGTCGAATCGCTGTCGGCCTATGCCCGGCAATTCCTCGGCCAGATGGAGAAGCCGGATGTCGACTCGATCGACGGCCTGTCGCCGGCCATTTCCATCGACCAGAAGACGACGAGCCGCAACCCGCGTTCGACCGTCGGCACGGTGACGGAGATCTACGACTATCTGCGCCTGCTGTACGCGCGCATCGGCAGGCCGCATTGTCCGGTGCACGGCATCCCGATCGCGGCCCAGACGGTCGAGCAGATGGTTGACCGGATTCTGGAATACCCGGAGAGGACGAGGCTACAGATTCTGGCGCCGGTCGTCTCCGGGCGCAAGGGCGAGCATGCGAAGCTGCTCGCGGACATTCAGAAGCAGGGCTTCGTCCGCGTGCGGGTCAACGGCGAAATCCGCGATCTGAGCGAGAAGATCGAGCTCGAGAAGAACAAGAAGCATAGCATCGAGGTCGTCGTCGACCGGATCGTCGTGAAGGAAGACGTCGCGGCGCGGCTGGCGGACTCCCTGGAGACGGCGCTGAACCTGTCGGACGGCAAGGTCATCGTCGACGTCATCGGGCAGGAGGAGCTGCTGTTCAACGCGAAGCTGGCTTGTCCGGAGTGCGGATTCAGCATCGACGAGCTGTCGCCGCGGATGTTCTCGTTCAACAGTCCGTTCGGCGCCTGCCCCGAGTGCGACGGCCTCGGCGTGAAGATGATCGTCGACCCCGATCTGATCGTCAGCAACCCGCAGCTGACGATCGAAGAAGGGGCGTTCGAGGCTTGGGCGGGCAGCACGTCGAACTACTACCCGCAGTTTCTGCGCGCGGTGTGCGAACATTACGGCATTCCGACGAACGTGCCGGTGGCGGAGCTGACCCCCGAGCAGATGAAGAAGCTGCTCTACGGCACCGGCGGCGAGAAAGTCCGGTTCCGCTATGAAAATGACTTCGGCCATACGCGCGACGCGTACGTGCCGTTCGAAGGCATCGTGCACAACCTGGAGCGCCGCTACCGGGAGACTGCGTCCGACGGCATCCGGGAGTTCATTGAGCAGTTCATGAGCGCGAAGCCGTGCGGCACATGCAAGGGCCACCGGCTGAAGAAGGAGAGCCTGGCCGTGACGGTCGGCGGGCGGAACATCGCGCACGTGACGTCGCTGTCGATCGGCGAGGCGCAGAAGTTTTTCGCCGAACTTGAGCTGAATGAGAAAGAACGAACGATCGCCCGCCTCATCCTGAAGGAGATCGACAGCCGGCTCGGCTTCCTTGCGGCGGTCGGGCTCGACTATCTGACGCTCAGCCGCGCGGCCGGCACGCTGTCCGGCGGCGAAGCGCAGCGCATCCGGCTGGCGACCCAGATCGGCTCCAGCCTGATGGGCGTCCTGTACATTCTCGACGAGCCGAGCATCGGTCTGCATCAGCGGGACAACGACCGGCTGATCCAGGCGCTGCGCAAGATGCGCGACCTCGGCAACACGCTGATCGTCGTCGAACACGACGAAGACACGATGCTGGCGGCCGACTACATCATCGACATCGGGCCGGGCGCCGGCATCCACGGCGGCCAGGTCGTCGCGCAGGGAACGCCCGAGGAAGTGATGGACAACCCGAACTCGCTGACGGGGCAGTACCTGAGCGGGAAGAAGTTCATCCCGGTGCCGGCGGTCCGGCGCCAGCCGGACGGACGCTGGCTCGAGGTTCGCGGCGCGAAGGAGAACAACCTGAAGAACCTGAACGTGAAGATTCCGATCGGCCTCTTCACGGCCGTCACCGGCGTCTCCGGCTCCGGCAAGTCGACGCTCGTGAACGAGATTCTGTACAAGGCGCTGGCGCGCGACCTGAACCGCGCGAAGACCCGCCCCGGCGAGCACAAGGAGATCCGCGGCCTCGAACATCTCGACAAAGTGATCGACATCGACCAGTCGCCGATCGGCCGGACGCCGCGCTCGAACCCGGCGACGTACACCGGCGTGTTCGACGACATCCGCGACGTATTCGCGAACACGAACGAAGCGAAGGTGCGGGGCTACAAGAAAGGCCGCTTCAGCTTCAACGTGAAGGGCGGCCGATGCGAGGCGTGCAGCGGCGACGGCATCATCAAGATCGAGATGCATTTTCTCCCGGATGTCTATGTGCCGTGCGAAGTGTGCAAGGGGAAACGGTACAACCGCGAGACGCTTGAAGTGAAGTACAAGGGCAAGAACATCGCGGACGTGCTGGAAATGACCGTCGAAGACGCGGTCGAGTTTTTCCGCAACATCCCGAAAATTCACCGCAGACTGCAGACGCTGCTCGATGTCGGCCTCGGGTACCTCAAGCTCGGGCAGCCTGCGACGACGCTGTCCGGCGGGGAAGCGCAGCGCGTGAAGCTCGCATCCGAACTGTACCGCCGCAGCAACGGCCGGACGCTCTACATTCTCGACGAGCCGACGACCGGTCTGCATGTGGACGACATCAGCCGTCTGCTGCAGGTGCTGCACCGGCTGGTCGATGCGGGGGACACCGTGCTCGTCATTGAGCACAACCTCGACGTCATCAAGACGGCCGATTACATCATCGACCTCGGTCCGGAAGGCGGCAGCGGCGGCGGCACGATCATCGCGGTCGGCACGCCCGAGGACGTGACGGCTTCGCCGAAATCCTATACCGGCCGCTACTTGAAGCCAATTCTCGAACGGGACCGGAAACGCACCGAAGCGCAGCAAGGCGTCGAGATCGCGGCAGCGAAAGCGAAGTAAGCCCAGTGCTCGCCTTCGGCATCTGGGACGCGCCGTTCTCCCGGCCGCGCAACATCGTCGGCGGACATCTGATCACGACGTTGTCCGGTATCGCATTGTTCCATCTTTTCGGGCAGAGTGTCTGGGTGATGGCTGCCGGCGTCGGCCTGGCGATCGGACTCATGATGCTGACGAAAACGACGCATCCCCCGGCCGGCGCCGACCCGCTCGTCGTCATCGCGGGCCGCAGAGGGTGGTCGTTTCTGCTTGCGCCGGTTCTGATCGGCTCGGTCCTGATCTTGGCCGCGGCCGTGCTCATCAACAATCCGGACCACTAAGAAAATACCTGACGTTCTGGAACTGAAGCCGGGTATCCGTCGCGAAGAGCGGATATCAACGGGACTGAAGCCGGTCGTCAACCCAGGCGAGCAGCTCGGGCCGCTCGCGCCACAGATGGAGATGATCGCCGGCGTACGCGGCGGCTTCCGTGGTATCCCCGACCACGATTCTTTCCGGCATTTTGCGGGGAAGACGCTTCTTGCCGGTCAAAAAATCGGGAATATGCGGATTATAATGCACGGCTTGCCGGAACAGACGCTTGAGAGCCGGCGTTATACCGCGCATCCCGTATTCGGTCAGCAGGCGGTTATAGTTGAATTCGGCGGAAATGTCATCGGCGTAAGTCTGGTTCATCAGTTTGTCCGCCGCTCCGTACTCCTTCAATTCAAGGTATGCCAGAACCAGCAGGTAGCGCGCGCCCTGGTTGTCGTTCGGGTTCAGCTCGAGCAACTCTTTGTACTCGCGGATGGCTTCCCTGTGTCGGCCTGACTTATGCAGCGTGTGGGCATAGCCGAATTTGGCGCGCATGAAAGGCCGGGTTTTGAGGATGCCCCAGAACAACCCCTTGTTTTCTCTGAAAAACTTTCGGCCCAGGTGCTTCTTTCCGGCTTCCATGCCTTTGCGGTAGTATTCCATCGCCTCTTCAGGGGAAGACGACTCTTCGGCCAGAATGTTCCAGGCATCCGCGCTGTCGGGATAGATTCGGAGAGCCTGGCGCGCCATGTCGATTCTTTTGGTCGGCGAAGGTTCGTCCCATGTGTAGTACAGCAGGATCTGCGCCAGTTCGGCAGGGTCATCCGATTCCCGTGCCAATTGTTCCAAGGCCTCGGCCCGTGTTCGACAGTCAGTAGATGCACAAACCGCCACAAGCCCAAGCGGGACGAGGGATGCGGCGGTTGTGGATAACTTCGTGTGGGGCCTACACTTTTGAGGGGTCATGAAAGCGAAATATCCCATATTTGCTGGGGTTCTGCGATTTGCAAGGCCGAAACAATGCCCCGATGTTCGTCTGTTAATTCCGTTCGCTGCCGCAGCTTTCCGGCATCCAATCGGTACTCAACCAGATGCAACGTCTGCATGAGGGAACGAATATCGCGCCACGTTTGGCCGGTCTGGTTTTCCGCAATCCGGATGAGCATCAAGGCTAGCCAGCAAAGCAGGACGTGCGCGCGAATCCGTTCTTCTTTTCGGTGGTAGACCGGCCGCAGTTCCAACGATTGCTTGAGTGTCCGAAACGCGGCTTCCACCTGCAGCAATTGTTTGTACCCAAGTGCCACATCTTCCGCGGACAACGTATCGTCTGAAGTACGCAGCAAGTATTTGCCGTCCAAATGCTCCATCGCTTTGACGGCGGCCAGATCGATCCGCAGATTGCCGCGCTTGTCGGTCTTGAGATATCGCTTGTACGTCGGATGGCTGTGAAGACGGCAGTGGGCCTGGGTATGCGCTTCGCCGTCCAGTTCCTTCAATCGGGCAAGCTCTGTGCGCAGCCGCTCCAGATGCGCTTCGCGCCGGGCGGCATCCCGCCTGGCTTCCTCCGGATTGCGGACGAGCACGTATCGTTTGCGAGCTTCGCCATCCCCCACGACAATTTCCTTGACTTCCAGGTTGTCGCGGATCGTTTTGAATCGTCCCGGATGTGCC
>NZ_QEWA01000048.1:0-52513 GCF_003390775.1 Thermobacillus sp.
GCCTTCGCCCATGTACGCGGGGCTCGGCTTCCTCTTTTCCCTCTTGCGAGGCCTTTTTGACGACGCGGCAGGATTCACTTGATGTTACGGCCTGACATGTTGCTCGCCCTGTCTCTGACAGGTACTTCCGTCGATGCGCTCCTACGCACGGATTTCGCCGTACGCAGGCATCCTGGCTACACGGGGACTTGGCCCCTCCCGTGGCCGGACTTTCACCGGCTAGAAGATACGTGCTTTCTGGGCACGCCGTACAGCAGAAAAGCGCTCCGTAACGGAGCGCTTTGCTTGCTTTTGTCAACTGAGATGCTTCGACACGATCTGATTGACCAGCTTGCCGTCAGCGCGGCCTTTCACCTTCGGCATCAGGGCTGCCATCACTTTGCCCATGTCGGCTTTGGAAGAAGCGCCGGTCTCCTGAATCGTCTGCTGTACGAGGGCTGTCACTTCTTCGTCCGTCAGCGGCTTGGGAAGGTATGCGCTGATGATCTCAATTTCGGCGGATGCCTGCTCCGCCAGATCGGTGCGGCCGGCTGTCTCGAAATCCTGGAGGGAATCCCTGCGCTGCTTGATCTCGCGGCTCAGGACATCGATCACTTCGCTGTCGTCAAGCGCCCGCTTGCGTTCGATCTCCTGGTTCTTGATCGCCGCGCGAACCATTCGCAGGACGGAAAGTTTGAATTTGTCCTGGCTTTTCATTGCCAGTTTCAAGTCTTCGTTCAACCGTTCAGCGAGGGTCATCGTGGGAAGATCCTCCTATTACTTTCTCTTGCGCGCAGCCTCGGACTTCTTCTTGCGTCTTACGCTCGGCTTCTCGTAGTGCTTGCGTTTCCGGATTTCGGCCAGAACGCCGTCCTTCGCAATGGAACGCTTGAAGCGGCGCAGCGCAGCGTCAATGGTTTCGTTCTTGCGAACTCTTGTCTCGGACACCCGTCTTCCCTCCCTCCGGAACGGACCGCAGCCGTACAGCAAACACGGTTATCAAATTTCATTATAGGGGATCGGAAAAGGCAGTGTCAACTTGCGTCAGGCTGTACGAGCGCTCCCAGTTTCCGTCCCGCGAGCAGGTGGACGTGCAGGTGATAGACGACTTGTCCGCCGTCCCGGTTCACGTTGTTCACGAGCCGGTAACCGGACTCGGCGACACCGAGATCGGCCGCGATTTTCCGCGCCGCGGCGAAAATCTTGGCGATGAGCGCTCCGTCTTCGTCCGTTACGTCGTTCATGGTCGCGATGTGCTTCTTCGGAATGATCAGCACATGGACCGGAGCGGCCGGCTGGATGTCGCGGAACGCCAGCACGTCGTCGTCTTCGTACACCTTCGTGGACGGCAGCGAACCCTCAACGATTTTGCAGAAAATGCAATCCGACATCAAGGCTTCCTCCCGTTTTCAAATGCCTCAAGGCGCGCGTCCGTGCCGAATGCCGGAACGTTGCGCCGCCGGCGGCATTTTTTTCTTCCATTGTAGCGTATAAGCCTCCCCCTCGTCCAATCGGCAGCCCGCCGGCGGGCAGCCGAAACGAATTCATCTCAAATTAATTAGACTATCAGTCTAAATTGAGATGGATTCCGCCACCCATCCGTCGTATAATAGACACAAAACCGTCACAAAATCACGTTGGGAAAGGCGGCTGACGGTCCGTGCGCGCCTCCACGCGAAAGAAGAAATACCTGGTCGCGGAGACGGCGTTCCGCCTGTTCCGCGAGCGCGGTTACGACAATGTGTCCGTCGACGACATCATCGCGGCGACCGGCACGTCCAAGGGCACGTTTTATCATTATTTCAAAAGCAAGGATGAACTGCTCGGCGAACTGCCGCAGCGCCAGCTCGCCGTCCTGGAACGATGGGCGAAGGAGCGGAGCCCGCTGCGGATCGGCTCGGTGGAATCGCATATGTTGCAGCTGTTTTTAGACCTCGGGTCGGTATTGGAGCCGGTGCCGCGCGTTGTGCTTCATCTGGCGGCGGTCAGCGCCGACCAGCCGTATCTCAGGCGGCTGCAAAGCCGGCTGCGGGCCGCTCTGCTGGAGGAGCTGATGCGCTGGCTCGGCGACCGGGACAAGGCGGCGTTTCTGCTGGCCGTCTATGACGGAACGGTCACGGCGTGGCTGAACGGCGAAGGCGCCAGCCTCGAGGAGTTGCTGCGCCGCCGGATGGCCGCCGCCTGGGCCGGCATCCGGCACATGCACGAGGCTGAAGATTGGACAATCGGCCGGGGAGCCGGCGCGAAGGAGGAACATCGAATGAAGATAGCCGTCATCGGCGGCGGCCTGGCGGGACTGACCGCAGCCGCCTATCTGTCGGAACAGCCCGGCATGGAAGGCGTACTGTTCGAGCGCAGCCCGCAGCTCGGCGGCCGCGCATTCACGTACGAGAAAGCGGGATTCACCCTCAATTACGGGGCTCATGCCATTTATGGCATTGACCGGCATACGCTGTCTGTGATCGAGCAGGAACTCGGACTTTCGTTCGGCAGCCGACAGGTCGACAAACGGCGCGTCATGTACGCGAAGAACGGCGAGATCACGACCGCGCCGCTCGACTTCGTCAATCTGATGAAGACGGATCTGCTGGATGCGAAAGGGAAAATGCGGTTCGCCGCCGAAGCGGCGGCGGTTATCGCCAACATCCACACCCTGAAAAATTATCCGACGCTCGGCGACTATCTGGCGGAATCCGGAGCCGATGACACGGTGAAGGAATTGTGGGAGCATCTCGTCTGCTCGAATTTCTTCATCGCGCCGGAGGACGCACGCAAGGTGCCCGGCCACGTCATCAGCGACTATTACCACAACCTGTTCCTGTCCCAGCGGCCGGTCAACTACATTCTTGGCAGCTGGGCCGTCATCACGAACCAGCTCAAGCTGAAAATCGAATCGTCCGGCCGATGGAACATCGCGCTTCAGGAAGGGGCGGAAAGCATCCGCTACGAGAACGGGCGCTATGTGATTGCGACGAAGAAGCGGGAAGATGTGTTCGACCGCGTCATTTTCGCCATGCCGGTCCAGCAGGTGGCCAAGCTGCTCAAGGGCACGCCGTGGGAACCGTTCCTCGCGCCGTATGAAAACAACCGTTCGACCGAGGTCATGGTGTACGACATCGGGCTCAGCCGGATCGTGGCGCGGCCGTTCAGCTACATCAGCGACCTCGACAGCAAAATGTTCATCACCGACGTCTCCGCCACGGATGACACACTGGTGCCGGAAGGGGGCCAGCTGCTGCAAGGCGTCGCCTATCTGGCGGACGACGCGTTCGAGAACGAGGAGCAGCGCAAAGCCTATCTGGATGAGCGTCTGGCCGGCATGGAGGCGCTGTTCGACCGGCATTATCCGGGCTGGCGCGAAGCCGTCGTCGTCAAGCGCGTCTCCAAGAAGGCGATGGTGCAGAGCGTCAAGCATACGGCGGACAACCGGATGCTGCCGGTGCGTCTCGAGAGCGTGCCGTTCTATTTCTGCGGCGACGGCTGCGAAGGCAAGGGCGAACTCGCCGAACGCGCCTTCTCCAGCGCGCGCAAGGCGGCCGAGCTGCTCGCGGCCGAACTGAAGCCGCTGGCCGCGGCAGCGCGGTGAAGTCGGTTTTTGCATCACATGGCCCCTCCCCAGAGATAGGAGGCCAATCTGGTGCAAATGTGCACTACATGATGCCTTTCCGGAATTTTGACGGCCAATCTGGTGCAGATGTGCACTACATGGCAGAAAGCGGGACCGCTCCCCATTCGGGGAGGATCCCGCTTTCCGTCTGTTTACGGTCTGCTTCGGTCGGTTTCGATCTGCCCGGTCGGTTTTTATTATCCATCTGCCCAGTCCTTCAGCGCCTGCGCGGCTTCGGCCGCGGCGTCGATCCAGCGTCCGCCCGCCGCCAGCTGCATGGCCGCCATGTCCGTCAGATCGTCCGGCACATGCACGCTGTCGGCGGACGAGGCCAAGCTGCCGAGCAGCGCCTTGAGTCCGTCCAGCTCCCGGAGTTCCGCTTCCGACAGCGGCTCCGTGTGCGCGCCGAGTTCGCGAAGCTTCGCGTATGCGGCTTGCAGCCCGGACAGCGCGGCTTCTTCGATCGCCTTCACTTGCGAGCCCGCGGGTTTGCCTGCCGCCGCCCCGATGAGCCGCGCGACCGCCGGGAGCCCCGCCGACAGATCGCCTTCCAGCTCCACCTTGATGCGAACGCGATCCGCTCCCTGCGCAAGCATAAGCTGGTCCAGCGTCCGGCTGGCGGAGGCGAGGGAAACGGCTGCCGCGGTCAGATCCCCGGCAAGCTGATGGCCTTCCGCTTCCCGCCGGTCGCGGCCGTCCTGCAGCACCAGCGTATACAGATAGACGTTGCCGATCAGGCTGAGCACGAGCAGCACGGACACAACCGGCGCGTACCAGCCGCGCCTGCCGGCCGTCTCGCGGTCGAGCTCGTCTCCATGCGTAGTCTTGTCGTCCATGATGATCACCCTTCAGCAGTGTACCACGGCGGCTAGAGCGTTTCCAGCCGGACGCGGCTGCCGCTGCCCGCGGGCTCCGCAGGCTCGACGATCAGCCGCCTCGGCAGCCGCGCCCTCAGCTCCGGCACGTGGCTGATCACGCCGACTGCCAGGTTGTCCGTATGCAGCCGCTCGAGCGCGGTGACGACCGTGTCCAGCAGCTCGGGGTCGAGCGTGCCGAACCCTTCGTCCAGGAAGAAAAACTGCAGCGGATGCTGGCCGCGCAGTTGAATCTGGCCGGACAGCGCCAACGCCAGCGCGAGCGACGCGAGGAACGTCTCACCGCCGGACAGCGTGCTGACCGGGCGGCGCACGCCGCCGTTCGCGTCGTCCCGGATGACGAAACCGCCGGCGGAATCCAGCTCGAGGGCGTACCGCCGCTTCGTCAGGAAGCCGAGGCGCTCCGAAGCGGCGCGGCACACCTGTTCGAGCTGCGCTTCCGCGACGAATTCGACGAACGCGTTGCCGCGAAACACGGATTGCAGCTTCGCATACCTTCCCGTAAGCTCCTCCAGTTCCCGCCGCCTGCTTTCCAGCTCCGCCCACCGGGCGGCCTTCCGTTCGAGCTCCTCCAGGTCGCGCTCGGCTTTGGCCGCGGCCGCGAGCGCTTCCTCGGCCCGCGCTTTCGCCGCCGCAAGCCGCTCTTCGCCCGCGCGCCAGTCCTCATCACTCACCGATCGGCCCTGCAGCACCTCGTCGATATGGGCGATCCCCGCTTCGATCTGGCGCATCGCCTCGCGGTGCGCCTCGATCTCCGCGGCGGCGGCCGCCTTGCGGGGCAGCGCTTCGAGCGCCGCTCTCGCTTCATCGGCATCGCGGAAGTCAGATGCCTCGAGCTGCTTCTGCAGCCGGCGTTCGGCTTCCTGCGCCCTTACGGCCGCGGATTGCGCCGCCTCCGCCGCCGAGGCGCGGCGTTCGGCCGCCTGCTGGAGCATCCTGGCCTCCGTCTCCCGCCGTTCCCGGCAATCGGCAAGGCGCGCGCGCAGCGCCTCCGCTTCCCGCCGGACTTCCTGCATCAGCTCCGCGGCGGGGCGGCCGCCCGTCCAGGCGGCCAGGCGGTTGCGCAAGTCTTCCAGCGCCCTGCTCCGGGCTTCGAGCCGTTCGCGCCACACCTCGCGCGCCAGCCGGGCTTCGTGCATGCCGCGCTCCGCTTCTTGCGCCAGCTTCTGCTGCTCTTCGACGAACGGCACGCTCCGCTCCAGCTTTTGGCGGATTTCCTGTGCTTCGCGGTCGCGCCGCTCCCATTCCCGGACGGCCTCGTCCGCGTCCTCCGGCTCGAGCGACGGGAACCGGCCGCGCCAGACATCGAGTTGCGCCTGGTGCGCTTCCGCCGCTTCGCGATGCCTTGAGGCGACGGCTTCGCAAGCCGCGGCGAACGCTTCCGCCTCGACGGCTGCGCGCGAATGGACGCGGTCGGCTTCCGCGAGCCCGCGCGCCAGCTCATCCGCTTCGCGGGCGATGGCGCGCCAATCCGCTTCGCACAGGCCGGCGAGACGGCGGGCTTCCTCCGCGCGGGCGGCCGCGGCATCGAGCGCGGACGCCGCCGCTGCGTCCGGATCGGCATCCGGCCCGGCCGCCGCGGCCGCTTCCCGCAGAGCGGCGTCTTCACCGGGGACTTCGCCGCCGCTATCTTCCGGCAGGGCGAACGTCCGCCCGGCGGCTTCGGCCGTCGTCCTCACCGTCTGGCCGGCCTGCTGCAGCAGCGCGTTCACCTTGAGCCGCAGACCGCCCAGCTCATCGGCGAGCCGCTCGCCCCGGCGGACGAACGCTTCCGCCGCGCGGGCATCCTCATCGGCAAGGCCCGGCTCCGGCACATGCGGGCGCGGATGGTCGAGCGCGCCGCACACCGGGCAGGGCTGCCCGTCCTTGAGGGTCTCGGCCAGCCGGGCCGCAAGCTGCCGGCGTTCCGCTTCGCGCACCCGCTCGCGCAGCGCGGCGGTCAGCGCGGGCAGCCGTTCCGCTTCCCGCCGGATCTCCGCTTCCAATCCGCTCACCCGGCGGAACGCGTCGGCTGCCCGGTCGAGCAGCGCCTCCGCCTGCCGCACCATCGCCGCGCGCCGGCCCTCCGCCTCCCGGGCCGCCTCCCGTGCCCGGGATAATGCCTGCTCCGCCTGGGCAAGCTCCCGCTCCGCCTCGGCACGGCGGGCGGCGGCGGCGCGGAGCTGCTCCGCCTGGGCGGCGGCCGCCATCCAGGAGCTGCGCTCCTCGGGCGTCAGTTCGACCGCCTTGAGCTGCTCCCGCAGTTCCTGCTGCCGGGCGGCCGCCCGCCGGAGCAGTCCGGCGGCCTTCGCCGCCTGCGCCTCGCAGGCCCGCATCCGCTCCTCGGCTTCCGCAAGCCGCCGCCGGCCTTCCTCCGCTTCCTCGGCGATGGCCGCCGCCTCGCGCTCCAGCGCTTCCGCCTGCGCGAGCTGTTCGAGGCGCGCCGCCATGCGCGGTTCCGCCTCGGCCGCCTCCCGTTCCGCTTCGGCCCAAGCGGCTTCCGCCGCCGCGGCGGCCTCCTTGCGGGCGGCGTGCTCGCGCTCGGCTTCCGCATGGCGGGCTTCGGCTTCCCGCCGTCCGCGCTGCGCCTCATCCGCCGCCTCCAGCGCGGGCCTGAGCCGCTCCGCCTGCTCCAGCCGGGCCAGCTCGGCTTCCAGCCGCGCGATCCGCGGCGCATCGGCCTGAAGCGCCTCCCGCCGCGAGGCAAGCGCCCGCCGCTCCTCCTCGCGCTCGCGCACCTGGCGCAGCGCGGCATGCGCTTCCTCGGCGGCGGCGAGCTCCGCGCGGGCGATGCCGGCGGCTTCCGCCGCCTGCCTGCGGGCTTCGGCGGCGGCTTCCCGCGCCGCTTCGGACGCGTCGCCGAGCCCCTGCTGCTCGGCGGCCGTCCGGGCCAGCTCCGCGCCCGTTTCCTGGGCGCGCCGGTTCAGCTTCAACAGCAGCTCGTCGCCGTACCGCTCGAGCGCGAACAGCCGCTGCAGCATCTGGCGCCGGTCTTTGCCCCCCAGCGACAGAAACTCCGCAAACTTGCCCTGGGGCAGCACGACCGCGCGGGTGAAATCGTCCATCGTCAGGCCGATCCGCTCCTCGACGCACCGGTTCACGTCGGCGAGCCTGTCCGCCAGCACCGCGTCGCCCTCCGGACGGACCTCGATGAACCGGCACAGATGGCAAGTGACGGATGCGCCTCCGGTCCGCTTGAAGCCGCGCTCGACTCTGTACCGCGTCGTCCCTTCCGCGCCCGTCAACTCGAACGTGAACGCGACCGAGAGCGTATTTTCCGCCTGGTTCAAAATGCCCTGCGTCCCCTTCGCGGCCCGCTCCACCTTGCCGTAGAGCGCCAGCGTCATCGCGTCCAGAATGGACGACTTGCCGCTGCCCGTCGGTCCGAAAATACCGAACACGCCGCCCTCGCAAAGCCGTTCGAAATCGACTTCCTGCTTCTCGCGATAGCTTTGCAGGCCGGCCAATGTCAGACGGATCGGCTTCAAGCCCCGTCACCCCCATACGCCGCATTCGCCGGACAAATGCCGGAAACGACCGTGTCCGTTGGCCTCGCATAAGACATCCGCCGTTCATGCGTCACGGTCATCCGACATCCCCTCCGTCATCGGCTGCCGCGGTCTGCACGGCCAATTCCGCACGGCCGGCAGCCGCATCACCGACGTCCTGTTCGGCCAGCAGTTCGAGGAACAGCCGGATCAAGGCTTCGTCCGGCTCGGCGCCGCCGGTCTTCTGCGCGTAGAACCGGCAGAACAGTTCATCCACCGGGAGCTGGTCGCGCTGCGCCGCCTCCGTCCCTCCCCGGCCTGCCTCTTCCGGAAAAACCGGCCGGATATGTACGATGCCGTCATGCGCCTTGCGCAGCCGGGCGATCTCCTCGGGCGCGATCAGATCGGCCGTATGGATCTCGAGATCGATCCAGGCGCGCGGATCCCGGCCTTCGTCGAGCCACCGCCAGACTTCCGCGAGCCCGCCCGCCGCCGTCCAGCGGACGAGCGGGCGGCCCGAAGACAGCAGCACTTCCTGCGGCTCGACCGGACGGCCGGGAACCGCCTCGAACAGCACGACCGATTTCGCCTGCCCCGCTTCCGAGAAGCTGTAGGCGAGCGGCGAACCGCAGTAGCGCACCGTCTCCCGGCCGGCTGCCCGCTGCGGCCGATGCAGATGGCCGAGCGCCGTGTACTGCGCCTCCGCGGGCAGCGCGGAAGGATCGACCGTATAGGCGCCGCCGACCTGGATCGGCCGCTCCGAATCGGACTCGACGCCCCCGAGCACGTACAGATGGCTCATCGCCAGATTGACCGCATCCGGCCGGAACGCGGAAGCCTGATCCGCCATCAGCCGGCCGACCCGCTCCGAATAGGCGCCGCGCAGCGCCTGTTCGTCCGCTTCCGCCGCAAGCAGCTCGTTCAGCCGCGACTCGGACGGATAGGGCAGCGCCGCGATGACAGCGGTCTCGCCGGTGCGCGGGACGCCGATCACCAGCGGTTCGGCGGCCGGCAGCCCGGCAAGATGGATGCCGCTCCGCACGGCGAGCGGGGCGCTGGCCGCGATCCGTTCGGGATGGTCGTGGTTGCCCGCAATGACCGCCACGGCCCGGCGCCCGCCGTCCGAGAGCCGCGTCAGCGCCTCGAAATAAAGCTGTTCCGCGGCGGCCGGAGGATTGACCGAGTCGTAGACATCGCCGGCGACGAGCACGAGATCGACCGCTTCCTCCTCCGCGATCGCGACCAATTCGTCGACGAACGCCTCCTGTTCCGGCAGGCGGCTCCTGCCTTCCAGCGATCGTCCGAAATGCCAGTCGCCCGTATGCAGCACGCGCATGCCGCTTCCTCCCTTCGTGGACATTCCGCATCCTAGACAATCCGCACCGCTTGTGCGGCGTCGAAGAAAAAGACATGCGCCTCGTCGACGTTCCGGCCGAGGATGATGCCGATCGATTCGGCGTACAGTTCAAGCTGGAACCGGTGGCGCTCCGCGGCGGCTTCGACATTGCCGTCCCAGATCCGGTCCGTTTTGTAATCGACCAGGACGAGACGACCCTCTTCGTCTTCGAACAGACAGTCGATGACGCCCTGGATGAGCACGGGCTCTTCCGCCGCCGGATTGCCCGCGAGATCCGGCCGGATGCGGCCGGCCGGCACGGTGCGGCTGAACGGCACTTCCCGCATCACGCGCCGGGCGGCGGCAAGCCGCCGTCCGAGCTCCCCTGCGAAAAACGCGGCGATCACCGCGCAATCTACCGCTTCGGCCTGCGCCGGCGTCAGCATCTGCCGCTCCACCATCGACCGGACGATGTCGCGCACGTGTTCCTCGCCGTGCGGACCGGCGGCCGGCATGTGCTGCATGATCAGGTGGGCGGCCGTGCCGCGCTCCGCCGGCGTCAGCGACCGCTCTTCCAGAAAGCGCGGCCGCCGCAGCCGGAATGCGGGCGGCTCTCCGCCGCCCGATGCCGGCCGCGGCAGGGCGGACGCCTGCTCCGCCCCTTCGTCCGCTTCGGCCGCCGCCAGCATCCGCTTCATCTCGGTGACGGATGTTTTCGCGGCGATGCCGGCCGCGGCCTCATGCGGATACCGCCAGGACAGGCGGCGCTCCACTTCTTCCGCGTGCGCGCCCGGCGACGGCAGTCTCTCGCCCGCCGACATCAGACGCAGTAATTCTCCGCGCTCATCCTCCGTCGCATCGGCCGCCTCGGCGGCGGCAGCGGCCTCCGCGACCAGGAGTTCCGCAGGCGTCACGCCGAACCGCCATCCGAGCGCGGCCGGCCCGCCCGCGGCCGCCGGCCCCGCTTCCGGCTCGGCCTGCCGGACGATCGGCGGCATCAGCCAGTCGAGATAGCAGCGCGCCGACGTCAGCGCGTGATCCGGCATGCTGCCGTCCTGACGAACCGTTCCCCGCCACCGCTCAAGTTCCGCCGCCGCGTCCTTCGCCGTGCCGAGAAGGATCATTTTTTCCTTCGGACGGGTCATGGCGACGTAGAGCACCCGCATTTCTTCCGCCAGCATCTCGGCCTTCAGCCGACGGCGGATGGCGAGCTGCGGCAGCGACGGAAAGCTGACGCGCAGGTCCGGGTCGACCATCCGCGGGCCGAATCCGAGCTCCTTGTGCATCAGGAAAGAGCCGTTCAGATCGGTGAAGTTGAACCTTTTGCCGAGTCCCGCGACGAAGACGACGGGAAACTCCAGCCCTTTGCTCGCGTGAATGGACATGATGCGCACGACGTCGTCCTGCTCGCCGAGCGTCTTGGCCGTCCCGAGATCCCCGCCCTGGTCGCGCAGCCGGTCGATGAAGCGCAGGAAGCGGAACAGGCCGCGGAACGAGGTCGCTTCATACTGCCGCGCGCGGTCAAGCAGCGCCTGCAGGTTCGCCTGCCGCTGCACGCCGCCGGGCAATCCGCCGGTCAGATCGTAATACCCGGTCTCGCGGTAGATCCGCCGGATCAGCTCGGTCAGCGACCCTTGCCGAGCCTCGCCGCGCCAGCGCTCCAGCCGCGCGAGGAACGCGTTCAGCTTGCGGCGTACGGCTTCGGGAGCCTCGGGATCGGCCGCGGCGCTCCGCACCGCGTCGAAGAACGGCCCCCGGCGCGCGATGATGCGCACGGCGGCCAGTTCCTCGGCATTCAGGCCGCCGATCGGCGAGCGCAGCACGCCGGCCAGCGGAATGTCCTGGTACGGGTTGTCGATGACCCGGAGCAGCGAAAGCACCGTCTCCACTTCCGTCTGCTCGAAGTAGCCGCCCTTCTGCTCGGCATACGCCGGAATGCCCGCCGCGGCCAGCTCGTCCGTCATCGCCTGCGCCCACGTTCCCGGCGCGCGCAGCAGAATCACGAAATCGCGCCACGCCGCCCGGCGATGGGCGCGCCGCTTCGCATCGTAGACGCGGAGCGGCGGGCGCCCGTCTTCGCCGGCGATCATCGCGCGGATGCGCGCGGCGATCCAGCGCGCTTCGAGCTGGGCCGTCTCCAGTTCGGCCGCTTCTTCAGCGGCGGCGCGCGCTTCCGCATCCTCCGCCGTCTCACCGACCGTTTCGCCCTCCGCGCCTTCGTCCTCCGCTCCGTCGGAAGCGGCGCCGCGGTCGAGCAGCACGCATTCGACGGTGAACCTGTCTTCTCCGTCAAGTCCCGGGTCGGCGTCCGGGTACGACGCGCCGTATTTCAGCTCGGCGCGTTCGTCGTAATCCATTTCCGCCGCGCGCTCGCGCATGATGCGGCGGAACACGTCGTTGACGCCGTCCACGACTTCCTTCCGGCTGCGGAAGTTGCGCGCAAGATCGATGCGCAGGCCGGGCGCCTCGCCCGCTGCTTCTCCCGCCGCGTACCGCCGGTATTTGTCCAGGAACAGCCCCGGCTCGGCCAGCCGGAACCGATAGATGCTCTGCTTCACATCGCCGACCATGAACCGGTTGCCGGCGCCCGGACGGGCGATCAGATCGATGATCGCTTCCTGAACCTGGTTCGTGTCCTGGTATTCGTCGAGCAGAATCTCTTCGAACTGCTCCCGGTAGTCGAGCGCGGCGGCGGACGGGATCGTCCGCTCGGGCGTCGAGGCGGGATCGCGCAAAATGCGCAGGCAGTAGTGCTCGAGATCGCCGAAATCGACCAGTCCCTTCGCCCGCTTCGCCGCTTCGTAGCGCCGTCCGAATTCGATGACGAGTTCGGCCAGCGCCTCCATGAGCGGAGCCGCGTCGTTCAGCTCGGCGGCGTATTCCGCCGGCGTCCGGCTGAACAGCTCGTCCGCAAGGCCGCCGACAATCTTCTTCGCGTCGTCGCGCAGCGCCTTGACCCGCTCCTGCAGCTCCTTGTTCACATCATCGCCGCGCTGCCGCTTGAGCTGCCCGAACTGCGCGGCGCGGAAAGCGCCGAACCATTCGGACATCGGCTTGTCCCGCACCGTATCGAGCAGCGCGCGCACCGCGTTCAGATCGTCCCGCAGCGTATCGGCGTAAGCTCCGGGACCGTCCGGCCGAAGGGCGCCGGCAAGCGCCTGATCGAGCAGCGACTCCGCCGCTTCCAGTTCGAGCAGCACGGCGCGCCCGATATCGCGTCCCCATGCGCTGTCCGCCAGATTGTCCGGGCTTGCGGCGCGGAACGCGGCAGCGGAGGCGCGCAGCCACGCTTCCGGCCACGGGTGGCTGAGCGCGAAATGGTACAGATCAAGCACAAGGCGCGCCAACGGCTCGTCGCTCCGGTCGCCGCCGAACGTCTCGGCCAGCCGCGCGAACAGCCCGTCCTCATCTCCGGCATACCGGTCCTCGAACAGATCCTGGAGCGTCTCGGCCTGCAGCAATTCAGCCTCGGTCTCGTTCGCGACCCGGAAGCCGGGATCCAGTCCGATCAGCGGATAGTACCGGCGGATGACGTCCAGACAGAACGAGTGGAGCGTCGTGATCGAAGCTCTGCCCATTAAGGCGAGCTGGCGGCGCAGATGGTCGGACCCGGGATTCCGCTCCAGCGCCTGCTCGAGCGCGATCCGGATCCGCTCCTTCATCTCCGCTGCCGCCGCGTTCGTGAACGTCGCGACCAGCAGCCGGTCGACATCGGTGTCGGAAGAAATTTTGCGGATGATGCGCTCGACGAGCACCGCCGTTTTGCCCGATCCGGCCGCCGCCGCGACCAGCACGTTCCGCCCGGATACCTCGATCGCCTGCAGCTGGTCTTCCGTCCAGGACGGTCCGGCCGGTGTTGCCGTCATGCCGCCCCCGGCCATCATCCTTCACCTCCGCTTTCCACAACGCCGTTCCCGCCGCCTCCGGCCAAACCGCCGCCCGCGGCGGCTCCGTCCGACACGGACGGACCGACCGGCGCTTTCTCGGCATCCGTTCCCTCGCGCAGCAAGTCCCATATCCGTTCCTTCGGAATCCGGGCGATGCGCTTGTACCCGTTGCCTTCGATCAGCGGGTCGAAATGGCACACCGGCTTGTACGGACAGAACGCGCACGGCGTCCGGTTCCCCTGCCGGTATGGCGCAATCGCGACTTCGCCGTCCAGTATGCGGCTGCCGATCCGTTCGATCGTCCGGCGGACGGCGCCGCGCAGCACGTTCCATTCCTCCCGCGTCACAACGGCCGAGTCGCTGTAGAATCCGCCGTCTTTCTTGAGCCCGGCCGGCACCAGATCCGAGCGTCCCGTCTCCAGCTCCCGGTCCATCATCCGGATGATCCGCTCATCCGCCGACAGCAATCCCCGCGTCTTGTAGCGCCGCAGCGTCTGCCGGCGCACCTCTTCGCCCGGCAGCGGAGCGTACGCGGAGATCAGCGGATCGTGCACGTGGAAATAGAGCACGCCCGCCGGATCGGCCGGCTTGCCGAGCCATGCCGGGGCATGGGTGAGCAGCGCGTCCATGTAGGTCAGCAGCTGCAGCGTAAGGCCGAAGACGACGTCTTCCAGGCGCAAGGCCTGCGCCGACGATTTGTAGTCGATGATGCGCAGCAGCAGTCCGTCCTCCGTCTCGGCCGCATCGACGCGGTCGATCCGGCCGATGACCTCGACGGACCGGCCGGATCCGGCCGGCAGCACGAGCGGCGGCAGCTTGCCGCCGGGGCCGAAGGCGATCTCCAGCCCGACCGGCGCGAACAGGCCGCGCCGCGCATGCTCGGCGAGCGCCGCCGCCGTCCGGGTGATCGTCTGCTTGAGCCTGCGCGCGATGAAGCCGTAGCGGCTGCTGCTCATGAGAATGCGGGATTGCAGGCGGGGTACCAGGCTGTCCACGATGTCGGAAACTGTCTTCGCAATTTCTTCCCGGGTCGCCTCGCCCAACCGCCCGCCGTATGTATCCGCCAGCCGGGAAAGCGCCGCGTGGAACAGCTGCCCCACATCCGGCGCCTCCAGCCGGTACAGCCGCCGTTCCTCCAGCTTCAATCCGTAGGCGGCGAAATGCTGGAACGGGCATGCCGTGAACCGCTCCATGCGCGATACGCTCGCCAGCAGCCGGTCGCCGTACAGGCGGAGCGCCGTCACGGGAAGAAGGGGAGGCGCTTCGTTCCGATAGCGGAGCGACGAGACGACCGCCGCCAGCCGATCCCGCCATTCCGGCCGTTCGGCAAACCAGTTGTAAATGTCGCGCCACAGATCCGGCAGCCAGCCGCTCTCCTTGAAGCGGCGGAGCTGGCCGACCAGCAGCGACAGCGCGCGGTCGGGCCGGCGGATATGGCGCAGATGCTCCTCCGCGCCGCCGTCCGCGTCCGGCTCGCCCGTTTCGGTCAGTACCGGAAGCTTCGGGAACAGCGTCCGGACCTGGCGGATCAATTCCGAAGGATACAGCGCCTTTCCTTCCTCGTCCGCCATGGCGCAGCTGATCCACAGCGTGCGTGAAGGCATGGTCAGCACGCCGTAGATCAGAAACCGCTCGTCCAGCAGCCTGCGGCGGGCGCCGGGCGCCATCCGGATGCCGCCGTCCTCGAGCCGCTCCCGCTCCCGCTCGGTCAGCACGCCGTCTTCGCGGGACCGCATCGGCAGCACGCCTTCGTTCGCGCCGAGCAGATAGCCGGCCAGCACGCCGCCCGTGCGCGACCTTTCCAGACTGCCGACCAGCACCTGGTCGACCGACGGCGGCACGCTGCCGAGCTGCAGGCTGTCCAGTCCCGTCTCGACCATGCCCGCGAACAGATCGGCCGGCATCCGCTCTTCGCCCGCGAGCTCGACCAGCTGATCCAGCAGGCTCATGACGCCGTCCCACAGCTGGCGATGCGCCCGCGACCGGAGCAATTCGCCGTTCTCCGCGTCCTCCAGGCTCCATGCTTCCAGCCGATCCGCCGCACCGACCGCATCGAGCAGATCATACAGCGCCGCGCACATCGCCCGGACATCCCGGGCGCGGGCGAGCGCCCGGCCGAACCGGTCGAGCGGGGCGACGATCCGTTCCCGGCATTGCAACAGCCGCCGGAACGCATCCGGATCTTCTTCTTCCGCATGGCCCGGTTCGTCCTCCAGCGGATCGCGCACCATCGGCCGCCAGCTTCCCGGATCCAGCCATCTGCGGCCGTCGATGCCCGCGGCGAGCACGTAGTTCTCCAGCCGGTCCAGATCGCTCCGGTCGACGCCGGAATCCGGACCCGTCAAGAGCTCCGTCTTGATGCACCGGATGACGGCGTCGTGCCGCCAGCCCCCGGTCACCGTCTCGAGCGCGGACCGGATGAACTCGACAAGCGGGTGATGCGGGATGACGGATTTCCGGTCGAGGAAAAACGGGATGCCGTAATCGGAGAACGTCTGCTCGATCAGATCGGCATAATCGGCCAAATTTCGCACCATGACCGCGATGTCGCGCCAGCGAAGCCCGTCCTCCTGCACGCGGCGCAGGATGTCCCGCGCGGCAGCGTCGACTTCGGCGCGCCGGTTCGCCGCGGCGCGGATTACAACCCCGCAGCGCGGATGCTCCGGATCAAACCAATCTTCCGGCACGGCCATCGGCGTCCGGCTGCCGTAATGGCGCTCCAGATGCGCGAGCATCGGGCTGTCGGCCCAGCGGGGGGCCGGTTCCGGCCGAAGCACGAACGGCGGCTCCACGGGCACGTCCGATCGTTCGGCAAGCTCCCGAAGCCGTATGTACGTCTCGGCCGTCGGCCGGAACAGATCGAGTTCGGACGGCTGTTCACCCGGTCCGTAAGGCCGGTCGAGGGTCAGGGTGACGGTCACGCTCCGCGCGCAGCGGATCATCGTCTCCAGCGCGGCGTATTCGGCCGGCGTAAAGCCATGGAAGCCGTCGACCCAGATTTCGGCCGCCGCGAGGCTGCTGGCGCCGAATCGCCGCGCAAGGTACGCAAGGCCGTCTTCGGCGTCCAGATATCGACCGGCAAGCGCGCTCTCCAGTTCGGCGTAGAGCAGCCGGATGTCGTGCAATTTCCTCTCGAGCAGCCCGTCCGGAGATGCCAGCGCGGCGTCCGCCGCCAGCGTTTCAAGGCTTTCCGGCGTCACGCCGTACCGCTTCATCTCGGTCAGCAGTTCGTTCAGCTTGTCGACAAAACCGCGCTGCCCCGCGCTGCCAGCGAACAGGCGCAAACGGTCGGCGTGGCGATGGAGCAATTTGAACAGCAGCATGTTCTTCCCGTTCTCGCCGATCGGGACGAGCGCCGTTCCTCCCGTCTCCTGCATGACGCGGAACGCCAGGCGGCGGAAGCTGAGCGCCTGCGCCCGCATCGTGCCGGGCACGCCGGGCGTTCCGAGAAGCGCATATTCGGTTGTGAACGTCGCCTGCTCGGGCACGAGCAGGATGAGCGGCGGTCCGTCGGGCGCTTCCGCCAGTCTGGCGCGCACTTCGTCCAGACAATGGCGCGTCTTGCCCGTTCCCGCGCGTCCGAGCACGAATCGCAGCTTCACGGCGATTCCCCCTGTCCATGATTCTCTTATTCTAGCATACCGGCCGGGGAAAATCACGAAGAAAACAAACGTTTGTTCGTGTTTTCCGTGCATGCCCGCGCGGGAATGAGCCACCCTAATGGAGGAAAATGTTGCGGAAGGAGGGCGGATGTTGCGCCGCACATTGTCCCATCGCATCCTGCTGCTGACCGTTGCCGCCGCAGCCCTGGTTTTCACGCCGGCTGCGGCAGGCACCGCCGACCCCGATGTGTTCAGCGCCGGCCGAAACGCCGCGGCATGGTCCGTGCACGCGCGTCTCCCGGATGCCCGCACACCGGCGGCCGGGCCGCTGATCGCCGCCCATCGCGGCGCTTCGAAATATGCGCCCGAGAACACGATGGCCGCCTTCCGCCTCGCCGAGACCATGGGCGCGAACTTCATCGAGCTGGATGTGCGGGCGACGCGGGACGGCCGGCTCATCGCGCTGCACGATGAAACCGTCGACCGGACAACGAACGGCAAGGGGCGGGCGGGTGAGCTGACCTTCGGCGAAATCCGCCGCCTGGATGCCGGCGGGTGGTTCTCCCCGGCCTTCAGGGGCGAGCGGATTCCGTCCCTGGAAGAAGTGCTGGACCGCTTCGGCGGCGGCATCGGCCTGATCCTCGAACTGAAGCAGCCGTCCGCCTATCCCGGCATTGAGCAGGCCTTGGCGCGGCTGTTGACCGAGCGCGGATTGGACCGGCCGGAGCGCGGACGGATCATCATTCAGTCGTTCGACACCGGCTCCCTGCGCCGGGTGCGCGAGCTGCTGCCGAACATGCCGATCGCCGTGCTGGTCCGCCCGCGCCAACGCGTCACGTCGCGCGACCTGGCCGAATACCGGAAATTCGCCGATGCCGTCCATCTGCCCGGCGCGTCGGCGCGCAAGCCGGTTATCCGCAGAATTCAATCCTGCGGCCTGTCCGTCATGGTCTGGAACATCCATGGCGAGCGGCAAGCCCGCCGGCTGCTGCGGTACGGCGTCGACGGCATCCTGACGGACGATCCTTTGCTGCTTGGCCGATGACGGTTCGCCGCCCGCGCGCATAAAAAAACGCCGCACGCCCCGGACCGAAATCCCGGACATGCGGCGGACCGCAGAAATCCCGACTTGTCTCCCGAGTCGTAACCATCCGATTTACCGCTCAAACCGGAACCATCCGAAATCGAACCGGCTCCCCGGCAGGAACACGAACGTCACATCCCGGACGCCCGCCACCGGCTCCAGCTCAAATACGCGCTCTTCATACCCGTTCGACTCCGTGAACTCGATCGCCCGGGCCTGCTCGCCGTCCGGACCGGCGAAGCGGATATGGATCGTGTTCCGGTCGATCGGCGAGCGTCCGCAGATGACGATCCTCGACGCGCCGGCCTCGCCGAAATCCATCCCGCCGAATACCAGCGAGACGTTGTTGCCGATCTCCTCGACCCTGCCGCCGGCCACTGTAAACGTGTCGCCGTAGATATGATCGCAGGAAGCCGCGTCGTTCCGCTCGAACGCCCGGTTCCTCCGCGCGAACGAGAAGCCTTTGATGTGCATTTTCGCGCGGGTGACAAAACTGATCGACGTGACGCCCTTCAGCACCTTCGACAGCTTGTACGTCTCTTCCTGATAGACATTCCAGCGCGACGGCTTCTGGTAAATGACGTCCGCCAGCCGTTCGGCCCCTTCCTCGCCGGGCATCCCTTCCCAGATTTGCAGCGAATACGGCTCGCTCGTCAGCGCGAAGATCGGAATCGTGATCGTGTCCGACCCGACAGGCCCGAAATCGATGCCGCGCCAGCAGACAACCGTTTCGCCGTCCCGCGCCGTCGCGACGCCGCGCTCGTTGCCGTTGCCGGCCTCGCCCGCCGCCTCATCGTACAGCCCGCCCGCGATGAAGCCGTACGGGTCCTTGTACGCCGGACCCAGGCCTTCGACCTCGAACTCGAGACTCGCGATCAGCCGGATCTTGTCCGTGCCGTTCCGGCTCATGCAGCGCAGGCGAAAGTTCCCGTCGCCGAGCGCCGTCACCTTCGCGACCAGCCCGTCCGCCTCGACTTTCGCGAGATTCGAGTCGATGCCGGCGTCGTTCACGACGCGCCATTCGACATCGCGGTACGACGCATTCTCCGGGTGCAGCCTCGCTTCCACGACGATCTCCCGCAGGGTCGGATCGAAACGCTGCCCCGCCGCGCTGACCAGCTCGATCTTGCGCACCGGCACCTCGTCTTCGCGTCCCGTCACGACCGGCAGCGGCCGGTTCGCCATACGCGCGGAGACGCCCTTCGGCGCGCCGCCCGCAGGCGCGACCGCTTCAAGCTCCAGCACCGCCGTCTCCAGTCCGGGGGACGAGACTTCGATCCGGACCGGTCCCGGTTCCGTGCCCGCCGCGATGATCGCCATCAGCTTGCCGCTGAACAGCCGGCGGCTCACACCCTTGTACGGGTCGTAATCCGTGCTGTCGCCGTTGTCCAGGCCGACGAGCCGGCCCGCGCCGGAAACGTCCACCCGCACGCGGTTCACGGCATTTTCGACGGGGTTGCCGTCCCCGTCCTCCATTCCGATCTCGACGAAAACAAGGTCCGTTCCGTCCGCCGCCAGCATCGGCTTGTCCGCCCGCAGCCGGATCCGCTTCGAGTCCCCGAACGAGCGCCGCACATCGGTCGCGATGACGTTGCCGTCCTCGTCATAGGCGATCGCCTCCAGCACGCCCGGTTCGTACGGCACTTTCCACCACCCGACGAGCTGCGTGCCATGCGCATGGTCGAGCTGCTGCACACCGAGCGACCGGCCGTTCAGCCGGAGCTCCACGCACGGCGCGTTCGTCGCGGCCCGCACATCGATCATCTGCCCCGGGCTGAAATCCCAGTAGGGGAACAGATGGACCACCGGACGCTTCCGCCGGTCCGTCCACGCGGCCTGATAGATATAGTAGGAGTCCTTCGGGAACGTCGCCGTATCGAGCTGCCCGAAATATGAATTCTTCGTATGATACGGCGTCGGCTCGCCGATGTAGTCGAAGCCGGTCCACAGAAACTGGCCGAGCGAGAACGGCGCGTCGCGCTCCGCGATAATGCACGCCTCCGCCGACTTCGCGCCCCAGCTCGTCGAGCTGTTGCCGAGGGCGGAGCATTGCTCGTCGTCGTCCGCGAGAATCGATGCTTCGAACGGGAAATGGTAGATGCCGCGGCTCGACACGACCGACGCCGTCTCGCTGCCGTAGATGACCCAGTCCGGATGCTCCTGATGGTGCTGATGGTAATATTTCTCCCCGTAGTTGTACCCGACGACCTCGATGAGATCGGCGCACTTCTGCGCGTTCGGCCACGGCATGTAGTTCGAGCCGATCGTCACCGGCGCGTTCCCCTTCGGATCGTGCTCGCGCACATAGCCGGTCAGCAGCCGGGTCAGCTCCCGGCCGCGCTCGCCGGCATGGGTGTCGTAGATCTCGTTGCCGATGCTCCACATGAGCAGGCTCGGATGGTTCCGGTCGCGCCGCACCCAGCTCCGCACATCCTTCGCCGCCCATTCCGGGAAAAACCGCGCGTAGTCGTACGGCGTCTTCGGCCGCTCCCACATGTCGAACGCCTCCGAGACGACGAAGAATCCCATCTCGTCCGCCATGTCCATCAGCTCCGGCGCCGGCATGTTGTGCGCGGTGCGGAGCGCGTTCACGCCCATTTCCTTGAGCAGCCCGAGCCTGCGCCGCAGCGCGACGGGGTTGAACGCCGCGCCGAGCGCCCCGAGATCGTGGTGTTCGCAGACGCCGTTCAGCTTCATTTTCCCGCCGTTCACGATCAGCCCCCGATCCGGGTCCATCACGACATGGCGGAAACCGATCCGCTGGACCACCCGCTCATACGGTTCGGCATCAAACGCCGCGTCCGCCGGCCGCAGTTCCGTCACGAGCGTGTACAGGTTCGGCTCGTCCGGGTGCCACAGCTTCGGATCTTCGACGATGAGCTCGTGCGACAGTACGGAACAGCCCGCCTCCGCGCGCCCGGACGTCTCCGCAACCACCCGTCCGCGATGCATGATCGCATGCGTCAGCACCGCTGCGTCAGCCAGCACAACCTCCGTGTCGATCCCGACCAGCCACCGCCCGTCCTCCTGCCGCCGCACCGACACATACACGCCGTCCGTCTCGATCCAGTTCGGCCCCCGCGTTTTCAACCAGACATTGCGGTAAATGCCGGCGCCCGAATACCAGCGGCTGTTCGGACTCTGATGGACGACTTTCACGACAATCTCGTTCTCGCCGTCCTCAAGCGCATCGGTGATCTCGTGCTCGAACGAGGAGTAGCCGTACTTCCATTCGCCGACCGCCGCGCCGTTCACGTAGACGGTGCTGTCCATATAGACGCCGTCAAAACAAATCAGCGCCCGCCGGCCGTCCTTCCTCCATCGGAACGTCTTGCGGTACCAGCCGATGCCGTTCTCGTACAGGTTCCGCGTGTCCCAGATCAGCCAGTCGTGGGGCAGGTCGACCGGCTCAAAGGCGAGCCCCTGCCAGCCTTCCCGATTCAGGCCGGTCTTCGCGAACGTCCAGCCGTCGTTGAACAATATCCGGGTATTCATGTCGACTCCTTTGCGCCTGCCATTTTTTCCAACAAGCCGATTATAGTCGAGCGCGCGCCGTTTCGATACCCGGAAAAACGGACAATCCCCCCGATCCGGCAAAGATTGTCTTTAATTCAGCCCCTTTTCTGTTCAATGTCCTCCCTGACTTTGCGGATGATCGCCATTTTGTTGTCCCAGCATGCCTGGCTCAGATCCACGGGGTATTCCGCCGGATTCAGCGTCCGCTTGTACTCGTCCCAGAGCAGTTCCAGATTGTCCGCCGCAAACCGTCGGATTTCATCGAGCGGCGGCAGCTCGTAGACCAGCTTCCCGTCTTCGAAAATGGTATGGTGCAGCTCCCGCGCCTCGAAATTCGTCACGAACTTCATGATGTGCGTATGGACGGGATGGAACATTTTCAGCCGTTCTTCGTCCTGCGGTTTTTCGTGCTCCAGCGCGATGTAGTCGCCTTCGGCCTTGCCGCTTCGCCGGTTGATGATGCGATACACTTTTTTCAGCCCGGGCGTCGTGATTTTTTCGGGGTTCGAGCTGATTTTGATCGTATCGGCCATCCGCCCGTTCTCGTCCTCGATCGCCACCATCTTGTAGACGGCACCCAGCGCGGGTTGGTCCCAGGCCGTGATTAGCCGCGTCCCGATTCCCCAGACATCGATTTTGGCGCCTTGGGCTTTCAGGTTCAGAATCGTATGCTCGTCCAGATCGTTCGAGGCGATGATCTTGGCGTTCGTGAATCCCGCTTCGTCCAGCATCTGTCTGGCTTTCTTCGACAGATAGGCCAGGTCGCCGCTGTCCAGCCGGATGCCGACGAAGTTGATGCGATCGCCGAATTCCCTGGCCACCCGGATCGCATTCGGCACGCCCGAGCGGAGCGTATCGTAAGTGTCGACCAGGAAGACGCAGTCCTTGTGGGTGCCGGCGTATTTCCGGAATGCCTCGTATTCGTCCCGGTAAGCCTGCACCATCGCGTGGGCGTGCGTGCCGACGATCGGAATGCCGAACATCTTGCCGGCCCGGACATTGGCGGTTCCGTCGAAACCTCCGATGATCGCCGCCCTTGCCCCCCACACCGCGGCATCCATTTCCTGCGCCCGTCTTGTGCCGAATTCCAATGCCGTGCCGCTGCCGATCATGTGCTTGATGCGGGAAGCTTTCGTCGCGATCAGCGTCTGGTAATTGACGATGTTCAATATCGCGGTCTCGATCAACTGGCATTGGATAAGGGGAGCTTCAATGCGCATCAGCGGTTCGCCCGCAAATGCGAGCTCCCCTTCCCGCATGGAGCGGATCGTGCCCGTAAACCGCAAGGTTCTCAGGAAATCCAGGTAGTCCTCGTTGTACCCTTCTTCCTCCAAATAGGCAAGGTCGGTGTCCGAGAAGCGGAACTGCTGCAGATACCGCACCACCCGCTCCAGTCCGGCGAAAATCGCGTACCCGTTGCCAAACGGCATCTTCCGGAAGAAAACTTCGAACACCGCCCTGCGGTTGTGTACATTGTCCGCCCAGTAAACTTCGCCCATGTTCAATTGGTAGCGGTCGGTATGAAGCGCCACGCTGTCGTCCCGATAGACCTGGTTCATGGTTCATTCTCCCTTACAAGACGGTAGCGCCGAGGGTGTTCCGGAAGTGGCGCAGCGCCCATTCGTGGCCTTGCGGATCAAAGCTTGCCACGGCGCCCTGATGCACGACGATTTTGAACCCTTTGTTGTAGGCGTCCACCGCCGTATGCAGCACGCAGATGTCCGTGCAGACGCCGACCAGATGCAGCTCTTCGATCCCCCTCGCGCGCAACACGATGTCGAGATCTGTTCCCGCAAAAGCGCTGTACCGCGTTTTGTCCATCCAGATCACGTTCGGCTTGTCCTTGTTCGCTTCATAGATGGCTTGCAAGGTCCCGTACAGTTCCCGGCCTTTCGTGCCCGCCAGATTGTGCGGCGGGAACAGTTTCGTCTCGGGATGGTACGGATCGTCCTTGTGGTGGATGTCGATCGCGAACACGACCAGATCCCCGGCGGCGATGAATTGGTTCGTCAGCTCCGCGATTCTGCCTTCGATCGCCCGGGCCGGTTCGCCGCAGGTCAGGGCGCCGTCCGCCGCGACGAAATCGTTCGTGTAATCGATGTGGATCAGCGCTTTTTTCATGCATCATGCCTCCCTTTAGACTTATCGTTCACAATCGGCTTACACCCATTTAAGCAATCGGCATGGAAATGTCAAGCAAGAAAAAAAGACTGCTCCCGGAAACCAGGGTTCCCGGAAACAGCCTTGGCCGGTCAGATCGATGCGCGGCTGCGCACTTCGAAAATCGCGAATTTCAGATACTGCCCTTCCTGTACGCCGAGGATCTGCGGATGGTCCTTCGCCTGCGTCCGCCATTCGATCAGGCGGAGCAGCTTGCCCGCATCTTTCGCGGCATCGGCGATCGCGCCCAGGAACATCTCCGGCGAGACGTGGTACGAGCAGCTCGCGGTGACGAGGTAGCCGCCCTCGTTCACGAGCTTCATCGCGTGCAGGTTGATGTCCTTGTAGCCGCGCACGGCGTTCTCCGCGGCGCTCCGCGTCTTCGCGAACGCGGGCGGATCGAGGATGACGACGTCCCAGGTCCGCCCTTCGCCGCCGATCGGCACGGAGGTGTCGATCTTCTTCCCTTCCTTCGCGGCGAGCGCCCGCCGCACCCGTTCCTCCAGCGCCTTCGCCTGGCCGCGCAGGTAGTCGAACGCGTCGGCGACAACGAATTCGACGCGGTCTTCGAAGCCGTTCCGCTGGACGTTGCGGCGCGCCGTCTCGATCGCGTGCTCCGACACGTCAAGGCAGGTGACCTTCTTCGCGCCGTAGCGGCAGGCGTGCAGCGTGAAACTGCCGGTGTGGGCGAAACATTCAAGCACGGTTGCGCCGTCCCAGTGGGGATAGGTCACGACGCGTCCGTTCGCGTTCACCGGAACGCGCATCCGTCCGCCGTCATCCGGCCTTCCGATGCCGCGCAGGGCGAAATAATCGTCCGGCACGTCAAGCGCATCCCGCTCCTCGTACCGAATGCCGCTGCGCGCTCCCCAGCCGGTCATGAGCGGGGCGATCGCAGCCCGGTTCTCGCGATGGTCGTAGAAATGGCCGGTCTTCTGCCCGTTTACGATGTCCACTTCGAGTTCGATGCCGTTCTCGACGATGACGACGGTCTCGGGGCATTCGCCGTACAAGAGGCCGGTTCGCTCCTCCAGCCCTTCCAGCTTGCGGACGGGTACGTCGGACCGTTCGTAAATGCCGTCGGGCTGGAAAACTTCCTTGAGCGCTTCCACGATCTCCAGCCGCCTGACGTCCATGCCGAGCGTCAAAATCTGCACGACGAGCACGCCGCCGAACCGGTCGACGATGAGCCCGGGCAGAAAATCGGCTTCGCCGTAAACGAGCCGGCAGTCCCGCGGATGCTCCACGAACCGTTCGCGATGACGCCGGCACGCTTCAAACCGCTTGACGAAGAATGCGCGGTCCATCCGCTCCAACGGGCCGAACGCGACGGCGCGCACCGCGATCTGCGAATGCGGATTCCAGTAACCCGTCGCGAGCAGCCGGCCGCGATGGTCGCGCACGGCGACGAGATCGCCCGGTTCGGCTTCGCCCTCCATTCGTTCGATCTCGTTCGCAAAGATCCACGGATGCCCCGCTTCCAGCCGCTTGCGGCGGCTGGCGTTCAGTATGACTTCAGCGCCCATTTGCGCGCCCCCCTGCTGAATCTGTCTTGAGCTTTCCTTGTCGGCCGCCGGCGCGACGGCCTGTCATGCCCGTCCGGATTCCGGCATACATTGAGATGACCAGCACGCGCGGAAAGGAGGCCGTCCGCATGACCGATATCGCGCTGCCGATGCTGCTCGGCTTTGCCGTCTTCATGGCCGGCATGAAATTGATGGAGCTGGCGCTCCACCGCTGGGGCGGCGGAAAACTGACGGCCTTGCTCGAGAAGGCGACCGCGACCCCGCTGCACGGCCTGCTGACCGGCACGGCCGTAACCGCGGCGCTGCAGAGCAGCACGGCGGTTACGGTCATGACGATCGGCTTCGTCAACGCGGGACTGATGACGTTCCCGCGGACGCTCGGCATCGTGCTCGGTACGAATATCGGCACCTGCCTGACGACCGAACTGATCGGTCTGAACCTGAATCAGTGGGCGATCCCGCTCATGGCGATCTCCCTGCTCGGCTGGGTCGCCTCCGTCCTGCTGCGGGAAGCGAGCCCGTGGCATGACCCGGCGGCGCCCGAACCGGGCTGGTTCGTCTCGCTGCGCTTCGGCTCGCTCGCCCTGTTCGGATTCGGCCTGCTCCTGCTCGGCATGACGGTCATGCAGTCCATTGCGCCGGCGGTCGAGCAGACGCGGATGTTCGCCTTATTTCTCGACCGGGCGGACGAGAGCGTGCTGTGGGGCATCGCGGCCGGCGCGGCGCTTACCGCCGCCGTCCACAGCAGCGCGGCGGTCATCGGCATGATGATGGGACTCGCCGCGTTCGGCGCGATGCCGGTGGAGATCGGAATCGCCGCCGTTCTCGGCGCGAACGTCGGCACCTGCTTCACCGCCCTGCTGGCCGCGACCGGCGGATCGCCGGGCGGACGTTTCGTGGCATGGTCGCATCTCGCGCTCAACGTCGGCGGCTGCCTGCTGTTCGCGCCGATCGTCGACGTCCTCGCGCTCGCGTCCGGCTGGATTTCCGCATCGCCCGCCGCCCGGATCGCGCATGCGCAGACGATTTTCAATATTGTCTGTTCGCTTCTTGCCCTTCCGCTCTGCTATCTGCCGATCTGGCACCGTCCGGCTCGTCCCCGGACCGATGACCGGCTGGCGGCGTAGCATCCGCCGGCCGGCCGGACAGGATCGCGACGCCGGCGCTCGTCCCGAGCCGGTTCGCGCCGGCCGCCAGCATCCGCCGGGCCGTCCGGCCGTCGCGGATGCCGCCCGACGCCTTGACGCCGATCGTCGGCGAGACGCTCGCCCGCATGAGCCGGACATGGGCTTCCGTGGCACCGCCGGGACCGAAGCCCGTCGACGTCTTGACGTAATGGGCGCCCGCCGCCTCGGCGACGCGGCACGCTTCCGCAATCTGCGTATCGTCCAGCAGACCGGTCTCGAGGATCACTTTTACGATCGCCTGTCCTTCCACCGCCCGCACGACGCCCGCGATGTCGCCCGCAACGAAGCCGAACCGGCCCTGCAGCACATGGCCGACCGACAGCACCATGTCGATCTCGGATGCGCCGTCTTCGACGGCCGCCGCCGCTTCATGCGCCTTCACCCGCGGATCGTTCGCGCCGAGCGGAAAGCCGACGACGGCGCTGATGTTGACGGGCGAGCCCGCCAGCCGCTCCCGGCAGTAATCGACCCAGACGCCGTTCACGCAGACGCTGTGAAAGCCGTAGGTGAGCGCTTCTTCGCACAACCGCGCAATGTCCGCTTCGGTCGCATCCGGCTTGAGCAGCGTGTGGTCGATAAATTTTTCAAGTGTATCTCCCGGTTTCCAATACTTAACCAACGCCGTCCACCCCGATTCCGAGCAGACGGAACGCGCCGGACAGCACCCGGTCGTTGTTGTCGTAGCCCAAATCCCGCTGCAGCCGCCACGCCTCTTCGGGCGAATGCCAGCTGACGCCGCTGATCTCTTCCTCCTGCGCCTTGAGCCGGCCGCCGACCGCTTCCACCAGGTAATAATGGACCTCCTTGTCCACCGTTTCGTTCTCCTGGTTCACATAACGGTAGGAGATCCGGTCGATCGGCGCTTCGATCCGGCCGCGGATGCCCGTCTCTTCCTCGATCTCGCGCAGCGCGGTCTGCTCGGCTGTCTCGCCCGGCTCCATCTTCCCCTTCGGCAGCGTAATCTTGCCGAAGCGGTCGCGGATGAGCTGGATCTCGATCCGTCCGTCCACGCGCCGATAGACGACGCCGCCTGCAGAGATTTCGTTCATCCCAAGCTTCCTCCGTCCATTCGTTGATGGCCTTGAACATGCGGCGGGGATTCCCCGGCCGCCGCTGGCGGACACGGGCAATCCCCGTTCATTCGCTTTCGCCCCGGCGCCGTACCGTCGTCAGACGGCTGCCGTTGCGTCAGCCTGAACCCGTTCCCCGCGGCATTCATTGACGCCCGCTTCCGTCAAGCGAACGGGCACCACGGACCGGATCAGCGACGGGTCGCCGCGGAACGTAATCTGCAGATAGTTGTCGCTGTAGCCGGTGAGCCAGCTTTCGCCGGATTCGCCCTTCGTCTCCCGTTCGGGAATGACCTCGAGCACGCGGCCGACGAACGGCTGCGCATAGGCGAGCTGCATCCGCTCGGACAGTTCGATCAGCCGGTGAACCCGCTCGTGCTTCGTCTCCTCGTCCACCTGGTCTTCCATCCGCGCCGCCGGCGTGCCCGTCCGTTTCGAGTACGGGAACACGTGCATTTCGGCGAACCGCATCTGCTCCATGAACCGGTAGCCGTTCTCGAACATCTCGTCCGTCTCGCCCGGGAAGCCGGCGATGACGTCCGTCGTGATCGCGACGCCCGGCATCGCCTTGTGCAGTTCCTCGATCTTGCGCGCGTACTCTTCGGTCGTATATTTGCGCCGCATCCGCTTCAGCACCGTGTCGTCGCCCGCCTGCAGCGGAATGTGGAGATGGCGGCACATTTTGCGCGAGCGGTTGAGCACGTCGATCATCTTCTCGCTGATCTGGCTGGCCTCGATCGAACTGATGCGGATCCGCTCAAGTCCCTCGACCTTGTCGAGATCGACGAGCAGGTCGGCGAGATCGTAGTTCTCGAGATCGTCGCCGTAGCCGCCCGTATGGATGCCGGTCAGCACGATTTCCTTGTAGCCCGCCGCCGCCAGCTTGCGAGCCTGCGCAATGACGCTCTTCGGATCGCGGCTGCGCGACAGCCCGCGCGCCCACGGGATGATGCAGAACGTGCAGAAGTTGTTGCAGCCTTCCTGGATTTTCAGGAACGCCCGCGTCCGGTCGGTAAAGGCCGGCACCTCCAGATCCTCGAACTCGCGCGTCTTCATGATGTTGCGCACGGCGTTCACCGGTTTGCGCGTCCGCTGGATCTCGGCGATGTAGTCGAGCAGTTTCGACCGGTCCTGGTTGCCGATGACAAGGTCGACGCCGGGAATGGCCGCCACTTCGGCCGGCGACGTCTGGGCGTAGCAGCCCGTCACCGCGATGACCGCATCCGGGTTGCGCCGGATCGCCCGCCGGATGATCTGGCGGCTCTTCTTGTCGCCGGTGTTCGTCACCGTGCAGGTATTGATCAAATAGACGTCGGCCGGTTCGCCGTCGAAATCGACCTGTTCGTAGCCCGCATTCTTGAACAGCTGCCAGATCGCTTCCGTGTCGTAGAAGTTCACTTTGCAGCCCAGCGTATAGAACGCGACCGTCGGCATCTATTCGTTCCCTCCCATCTCTCCGGATTCGTACATGAGGCAGGCGAGCGCCGCCAGCGCCGCCGTCTCCGTTCGCAGAATGCGCGCGCCGAGCCCCGCCGGCCTGGCGCCCGCCGCTTCGGCTTCGGCCGCTTCCCGTGCGGTGAAGCCGCCTTCCGGTCCGACGACGATGAGCAGTTTGAGCGGTCGGTCCCCGGCGCGGCTCATCGTCTCGCGCACGCGCGTCCTGAGGCCCGCGGCCGGCTCTCCGCCCTGCCTCTCGTAGCAGAAATAGACATCGTCATATTCGGCGAACGACTGGAGCAGTTCCCGCCAGGAAGCGACGCCGGCCACTTCCGGCAGCCTGCCGCGGTGCGCCTGTTCGGCCGCTTCCTTCGCGATTTTGCGCCAGCGTTCGAGACGCTTGGCTTCCTGCTTCCCGTCGTACTGGACAACCGCCCGCTCCGAGCGGAACGGCACGAATGCGGCGGCGCCAATCTCCGTCCCCTTCTGGATGATGAGCTCCATCTTGTCGCCTTTCGGCAGGCTCTGGGCGACGACGACCGTCCATGCCGGTTCTCCCGATGACGGCCGCAGTTCTTCCGCCTCGGCTTCCGCCCGGACGGGCGTAACCTCGGTCAGCACGGCGGTCGCTTCGCGCCCGGCGCCGTCGCAGACGACGACCCGATCGCCCGGGCGCATCCGCATCACCCGCGCGATATGGAACGCATCATCGCCCTCCACGATAACCGTCCGGCCGCGGAAGGCGGCCGGCGGCACGATGTATCGCTGCATGTCCATCTACCAACCTTCATCATACACGTTTTGCAAGGCAGCCGCCACAGGAAATCCGTGCGTCAATGCACCTGGACCGACAGGCCGAACAGCGAGAACAGCCCGGTGATGATCGGCTTCGAGAGACCGAACAGCGGCGTCAGCGTCACCGCCCGGAGAGGCGGAATGAACACAATCAGGAGAAAAATGATCACGCCCCATTGCGCGTACCGGTCCAGCTTCTCCCGCGCCCGGGGCGGCGAGAGATCCTCGATGATCCGGTAGCCGTCAAGCGGCGGCAGCGGAATCAGATTAAAGATAAAGAGCAGAACGTTCAAGCTGATCAGATAATTGAGGAATACGCGGACCGCCTCTGTCACGCCGATCGATGCGCCGGAGAGCCAGCCGGTGTAGGCGAACAACGCGTACAGCGCGACTCCGATAACCGCGAGCAGCAGATTGCTGAGCGGACCGACGGCGGACACGACGATGCCCATCAGGCGCGGATACCGGAACCGCGACCGGATGACGGGCACCGGCTTCGCCCAGCCGAAACCGGCGATCAGAATGAGCAGCGTTCCGATCGGATCGAGGTGGGCCATCGGATTCAGCGTCACCCGGCCCTGGTCGCGGGCGGTCGAATCGCCGAACTTGTACGCGCTCCAGGCATGCGCGAATTCATGTACCGTGAACGCCAGCGCCAGGACGATCACGATGAACGGCAAATGTTCGAGCGGATACCAGAGGAATCGTTGGAGAAAATCCATCAGCGACCCTCCGGCTTTCTCGCCGTCAACGCGATCCAATCGTCCTGCTCGTCCCGGCGGACGATCTCGAATCCCGCTTCTTCGAGGCCGCGCCGCACATCCTGTTCCTTGTTGATGTAGATGCCGGATGCGATGTACAGCCCGCCCGGCTTCAGCGCCGCGTAAACGTCGTCAATAAACCGGAGGATGATCTCCGCGAGGATGTTCGCGACGACCAGATCAACCGGCAGCTGCACATTGAACGGCTTGCCGTTGGACGTCTCGCAGCCCCTGAGCACGCCGAGCAAGTCACTCTCGCGGACGTCGATTCGGTCCGACAGTCCGTTCAGCTCCGCATTCGCCTTCGCGCTTGACACGGCGACCGGATCGAGATCGAGCGCGAGCACGTTCCGCGCGCCCAGCTTTACGGCCCCGATCGCGAGAATGCCGGAACCGGTGCCGACGTCGATGACATCCTCGCCGCCCTGTATGATGCGATCGAGCGCGCGCAGACAAAGCGCCGTCGTCGCGTGGGTGCCCGTCCCGAACGCCATGCCGGGATCGAGATCGATCACGAGCTCGCCGGGGCCGGGCTCGTAAGGCTCCCAGGTCGGCCGGATCGTCAGCCGTTCCGATACGCGCAGCGGCTTGAAATACTTCTTCCAGGCATCCGCCCAATCCTCTTCGTCGACAAGCGCTTCCTCGAGCGCGTATTCGCCGGGGTCGATGCCGTAGTCTCGCAGTTCACCGATCCTCGCATGAAGCGTCCGCTTGACGGCTTCCATGTCAGCGTCTTCGACGAACCAGCCCTTGATCTCGACCCAGCCGGCCGGTATCGCATTGAGCGGCCGGTCGTACCATTCGCCGAGCGGCGTCACTTCGGGCTTCCGATCCGCCCAGGACTCCTCGACCGATACGCCGTCCGCCTCGAGTTCATGCAGAAAATTCGTCACCATCTCGACCGCTTCCGTTCGCGTCCGGATGGTCAGTTCGTGCCATTTCAACCGAACACCCTCCCCCTGCTTCCGGCGGCCGCACACGGCCGCTTCATCCATTGTACAATACCGGAGCCGCATGCACAAAAAAGGTTCCCCGAACAAGACGAACGCCCCGGTTCGGACAGCGAATCCGGGGCGCTTGTCTGATTGTCTGTCAATGCCATTCCGCCGTTCCGCCATGGGTCTCGATCAGCCGGGTCGCCTGCTCGACGATCGCGTCGTCGACCGTCGCCGTCAGCGACATTCCGCCGTCATCCGGCCGGACGGCGGCGGCCCGCAGCGCTTCCAGCTTGCGCTGCGCTTCGCGGGCGCGCGCGGCGTCGGTGAACGACGCGTTCAGTTCCGCCATGTCCGCTCACCCCGTCAGCCGCGCTGACGGCTGTCCGCCGCCCGCGCCCTGGCCGCCGCTTCGCGATCGTCGGCGTCCGCCGTCTTCGGATCGACCCGGACATCTTCCCTGCCCGCGGTCGGCAATTTCCTTTGGCCGTTCCGCCTGCTGCTGTCTGCCGGCATAGGACTTCCTCCTTCGCGCAACATGCTCCCGCACCGATAGTGTGCGGCGGCTTCACCCCGAATATGCGGGTGAAGCCTGCGCGCGGCATACGCCGGTCTGCAGGCTACATCGGTCGCTGCTGCTTCACTCGCCGCGGAACGCCCGCTTCATCCGTTCGAACAGCGTTTCGGATTGGCCATTGGGCACATAGGCGCTTTCCTGCGACAGGCCGGCGAACTGACGCAGCAATTCCTTCTGCTCTTCGGTCAGATTCGTCGGTGTCACGACGGTCACCTTGACGTGCTGGTCGCCCTGGCCCATGCCGCGCAGCCGCGGCACCCCTTTGCCTTTCAGGCGGAAATAGGTACCCGTCTGCGTCCCCGCGGGAATGCGCAGCTTCACTTTCTCCGTCAGCGTCGGCACTTCGATCTCGTCTCCGAGCGCCGCCTGCGTGAACGTCAGCGGCACTTCGCAATAGATGTCATCGCCTTCCCGCTCGAAGAATTCATGCGGCTTCACGTGGATGACGATGTACAGGTCGCCGGGCGGACCGCCGCGCGAACCGGCTTCGCCTTCGCCGGACAGCCGGATTTGCGCGCCTTCGTCGACGCCCGCCGGAATGCGCACATGGATGGTGCGCTGCCGCTTCACCTTGCCCGTGCCGCGGCAGGTCGCGCATTTGTCGCGCACGACCCGGCCGTTGCCGCCGCACTGCGGGCAGAGCCGACGGTTCACGATGCGCCCGAACGGCGTATTCTGGACGATCTCCTGCTGTCCGGTGCCCCGGCACACCGAGCACGTCTCCGGCTTCGTTCCCGGCCGGGCGCCGCTGCCGCGGCAGGTATCGCACGTTTCCGTCCGCGGAATGGTAATATCTTTCTCAACGCCGAATACGGCTTCTTTGAATTCGATGGTCATCGTATATTGCAGGTCGCTGCCCCGCTGCGGCGCGTTCGGATCGCGGCGGCTGCCGCCGCCGAAGAACATGTCGAAGATGTCGCCGAATCCGCCGAAATCGGCGCCGCTGAAACCGCCGCCGAATCCCTGGTTCGGGTCGATGTGCCCGTAGCGGTCGTATTGCGCGCGCTTCTGCTCGTCGCTGAGCACGTCGTACGCTTCCTTGACTTCCTTGAACCGCTCCTCGGCATCCGGCGCCTTGTTGACGTCCGGATGGAGCTTGCGGGCCAGGCTGCGGTAAGCCTTCTTGATCTCTTCCGCGGACGCGTTCCGGTCGACGCCCAGCACTTCATAGTAGTCCCGCTTCTCCGCCACTCAGCCACCCCCTCCAAATTGGGTTATGCCGCCCGCACCCCTGCATAACCGAGGGTCAAAGCCGATTGGACCGACTTTGACCCTCCGCCTGCAGCCGATTCAGGTTGCGGCTTATTTCTTGTCGTCGACGACTTCGTAGTCGGCATCCACGACGTTGTCCTTGCCTTTCGCGGCACCTTCCGCGCCGGCGGCGCCGGACGCGTCCTGCTGCGCTCCGGCTTGCTGATACAGCTTCACGGAGAGCTGCTGCACGACGTTCGACAGCTCTTCGGTTGCCGACTTGATCGCGTTGATGTCGTTCGACTCCATCGCTTGCTTGACTTTTTCCTTCGCGTCGTTCGCCTTCTGGATCTCGGAAGCGTCGACTTTGTCGCCGAGGTCCTTGAGCGTCTTCTCGACCGTATAGACCAACTGGTCGGCGCTGTTCTTCGCCTCGACGAGCTCGCGGCGCTTGCGGTCTTCTTCCGCGTACTGCTCCGCTTCCTTCTGCATCCGTTCGATCTCTTCCGGCGTCAGACCGCTCGAAGACGTGATCGTGATCTTCTGCGATCTGCCCGTGCCCTTGTCAACCGCAGACACATTGACGATGCCGTTCGCGTCGATGTCGAAGGTGACTTCGATCTGCGGCACGCCGCGCGGCGCCGGCGGAATGTCGCTCAGGATGAAGCGGCCGAGCGTCTTGTTGTCCGCCGCCATCGCGCGCTCGCCCTGCAGCACGTGGATCTCGACGCTCGTCTGGTTGTCCGAGTAAGTCGAGAAGATCTGCGACTTGCTCGTCGGAATCGTCGTGTTCCGCTCGATCATCTTCGTGAAGACGCCGCCCGCCGTCTCGATGCCGAGCGACAGCGGCGTGACGTCAAGCAGCACGACGTCCTTCACTTCGCCCGTCAGGACGCCCGCCTGGACGGCGGCGCCGAGGGCGACGACTTCGTCCGGGTTGACGCCCTTGTGCGGCTCCTTGCCGATCAGCTTCTTGATCGCTTCCTGAACCGCCGGAATGCGCGTCGAACCGCCGACGAGCACGACCTTGTCGATGTCGGCCGGCGTCAGACCCGCGTCGCTGAGCGCCTGGCGGGTCGGGCCGAGCGTCCGCTCGACGAGGTGGGCCGTCAGTTCTTCGAACTTCGCCCGGGTCAGATTCATTTCAAGGTGTTGCGGCACGCCGTCAACCATCGTGATGAACGGCAGCGAGATCGTCGTCGTCAGGACGCTGGACAGTTCCTTCTTCGCTCTCTCCGCCGCGTCTTTGAGGCGCTGCACGGCCGCCCGGTCCTTCATCAGGTCGACGCCGTGTTCCTTCTTGAACTCGGAAGCGAGCCAGTCCATGATCGCCTGGTCGAAGTCATCGCCGCCGAGGTGGTTGTCGCCGCTCGTCGCCTTGACTTCGAAGAAGCCGTCGCCGAGCTCGAGGATCGACACGTCGAACGTGCCGCCGCCGAGGTCGAAGACGAGGATCGTCTGATCTTCTTCCTTGTCGAGGCCGTAAGCGAGCGCGGCCGCCGTCGGCTCGTTGACGATCCGCAGCACTTCGAGACCCGCAATCTTGCCGGCGTCTTTCGTCGCCTGGCGCTGCGAGTCGTTGAAGTAAGCCGGCACCGTGATGACCGCCTTTGTCACCGGCTGGCCGAGATACGCTTCCGCGTCGGCTTTCAGCTTCATGAGAATGAACGCCGAAATCTCTTGCGGCGTGTATTCCTTGCCGTCGATATTCACTTTATGGTTGGTGCCCATATGCCGCTTGATCGAAATGATCGTGCGGTCCGGGTTCGTGATGGCCTGGCGTTTCGCCGTTTCGCCGACGATCCGCTCGCCGTCCTTCTTGAACCCGACGACGGACGGCGTCGTGCGGTTGCCCTCCGAGTTCGGAATGACGACCGCTTCGCCCCCTTCCATGACGGCGACGCAGGAGTTCGTCGTGCCGAGGTCGATGCCGATCACTTTGCTCATCGATCGTTCCTCCTTAATGGATTGCCAGATTCACAACACGCTTCAGCCGCTGACCTTGACCATGGCCGGACGGATCACGCGATCCTTCAATATATAACCGCGCTGAAGCTCTTCCAATATGGTTCCTTCTTCATGCTCGTCGGATTCGACGCGCATGACCGCCTCGTGGAATTCGGGATTGAACGGCTGTCCGACCGTCTCCATCGGCTTCAGCCCCTCCTGTTCAAGCAGCTGGAGAAACTGGCGGTGAATCATGTCCACGCCCTTCGCCAGCGACTCGAAATCTCCCGAACCTTTCGACGCGCCGATGGCGCGCTCAAAGTTGTCCAGCACGGGCAGGAGCCGGGTGATGAGCTCCATGGAGGCGTATTTCGCCATCTCTTCCTTCTCGCGCTGGGTGCGGCGGCGGTAGTTGTCGAAATCGGCCTGGGCGCGAAGCAGCCGCTGCCGATATTCCTCGAGCTGGCTCTCGAGCTCCGCGATGCGCGCATCCTTCGGATCCGCTGCGGGCTCCGCTCCCTCGCCGGACACGCCTTCACCGCCGGCGGACGCGTCCGCCGCGCCAGCTTCCGCATTCAGCGTATCGGCCGGCGCTTCCGCAGCCGGCCTGTCGCGTTCATTGTCCGCGTTTGCCGCTTCGCCGCCATCGGCTGCGGCCTCCTGTTCCAACCGTTCTTCTGCTGCTGCGTTCCTTGCTTCCGTCATTGCAGCAGTCCACCTCCTGATACCGTGGTCAATGCATTATGCTTAATTGTACCATTTTGCAAGTACGGCGGCCAAATCCTTGGACAGGATGTCCATCAGCGTAATCGCCTTGCCGTAATCCATGCGCATCGGCCCGAGCAGGCCGATCGTCCCGACCGTTGTGCCGTCCACGACATAGGTGGCCGTAATGAGGCTGCAGTTCTGCAGGGCTTCGTCCGCGTTTTCCTGACCGATCCGGACCTGGATGCCTTCCTGCTTCGGGCTGAACGAACGTACCAAAGCCGGCGTTTCGTCCAGCCATTCCAGGATCGACTTCACCTTGTTCACGTCCCTGAACTCCGGCTGCGCCAGCATGTTCGAAGTGCCGCTCGTGAAGGCGCGATGCTCGGTCCGCTGCTCCAGCGCCTGCGCCAGCGTGTCGATGATCTCTTCGCAATGGCTGACGTAGCGATTCAGTTCTTCGCTTACTTCGGTGTACAGCTTCGTCTGCAGCCGGTGAAGCGGCACGCCGACGAGTTTCGCATTCAGAATCGCCACGACCTTCTCGAGTTCGTTTATGTCAAATCCGGACGGAATGGAGATCGTCCGGTTTTCGACATGACCGGTGTTCGTCACAATGATGGCGACGGCCGACTGGTCGTTCAGCGGTACGAGCTGGAAGGCCTTCAGCGAATTGCTGAACACCTCGGGGCCGAGCACGATGCTCGTATAGTTCGTCAGACTTGCCAGAATCATCGCGGCATGCTGGATGATCTGCTCCATCCGGGTCATCTTCCGGGCGAAAAACGAACGAACGCGCCGCAAATCTTCCTCATCCACTTCGCCGATGCGGACGAGGTGATCGACATAGTAGCGGTAACCTTTCGCCGACGGAATTCGACCGGCTGATGTGTGCGGTTGTTCCAGGAAGCCGAGCTCCTCCAAATCTGCCATCTCATTCCGGATTGTCGCGGGACTGTAGCCGACGCCGCTCTTCTTCGAAATGCTGCGCGATCCGACCGGTTCGGCGGACCGAATGTAATCGTCAACGATGGCATTCAAAATCAGACGCTGTCTCTCGGTCAACATCTCCCGAACCCCTCCCGACCGGATGATGAGAACCTTTCGACCGCGTTAGCACTCAACGGCGGAGAGTGCTAACCAACAATACAAAAATACCAAACCGGCTCAACGATTGTCAAGTCAGTTCAGTACTTTGAGAACCGCGATTTCATCGCACGCATGCCGCTTCGGACAACTCACGCAATCGGTCCACACTTTCTCCGGGAAGATCTCTTTGTCGACCACTTCGAAGCCGTTCTTGCGGAAAAAATCAACCGCGTACGTGAGCGCCATCACCCTTGGAATGCCCCGCGCGCGGGCCTCCTCCACGAGCAGGTCCACCAGCTTCGTGCCGATGCCGTAGCCCTTGTATCCTTCCTTCATGCCGAGCGAACGGATCTCGACCAGTTCGGGCCCGAGCTGGAACAGCGAACCGCAGCCGACGATGTCGCCGTCGATCTCCGCCACGACGAAGGAGTCGATATGGCGGGCGAGCGCTTCCCGCGAACGCGGCAGCATGATCCCCTGAACCGCATAGCTTTCGATCAAGCGGTGCAGATCTTCCACATCGTCCGCCGTCGCCCATCTGCACACCGCTTCTTTTACCGTCATCTCCGCGTTCCTCCTGCATCCGGGCCGGGGCTGGCCCGAAACGAATATGAATAAATATACAACAAGATGAAATTCATTGCAATCCTTATTTTGCGGACGTGTTGTTGTTCTGTGATATTGTCAGGATGTAACTGATCCGAGAAAATGTCAGTATGAGCAAGGAGCAGATCACCTTGACGAAGAACGAACTGAAACGCGCTATGGTTCTTGAAAAATGGATCGATGGCCGTCTCGCGGAACAGGATGTTGCGCGCATTCTTGGCATCAGTATTCGGCAAGCGTATCGGCTCAAGGCCAAATATCGTCACGGAGGTGCACAAGCGATCGCACATGGGAATCGGGGCCGTAAGCCGGCTCACACCTTGACCGATTCGCTCAAACAACGCGTTATGCTCTTGTATCAGGAGCGCTACTTCGGAAGCAATGCCACCCACTTTGCCGAGCTGTTGGCCGAACACGAAAACATCCATTTAAGCGTCTCTTCGGTCCGCCGCATTCTGCTGGAAGGCGGGTTGGCGGCGGGCACGCGGTAACCAGGATGCGGCAAGCGCTGACTGCGTGCCGGCGGCGGGGGCAGGATGCGGACCGGCTGTCAGGCAAATTTCGTACTGGCGCTGCGTGCGACGACCTGACGCAACCGATCCGGCCGCGACCGGGCATCGTTCCGTAACGAAACTGACAATCGCTATTTGTGACAAATCCCGGGTATCCGTGGATCTTACGAAACTGAGACACGTTATTCGCGCCGATGCGGGGCAAGAATCGCCTTTAAGAGGTAAATAAGATCGCTCAGTTTCGTTAGAACTTCGATTGAGGCCATTTTCGACAAAATAGCGTTTCTCAGTTTCCTTAAGGATTTCCGCGACCACCTCTGCAAGCCGAAATGGCCTGCACGCATACGGGGACGAGCAAGCAGACGGCCTCTGGCACCTTGCGACTGCGCGAGACCGCCGAGCTCGTCAGACGCCACACAATACCGGCATCTTGTGCCGTTATTGCCTGTCCACGCCCGACGGTCGGGCCGTCTAACGGCACATTTTGCCGTTAACTCAACGGCGAGCTTGCCCGTTCCATCCGATGCCGCCGATTAACGGCATTCCGTGCCGTTATTGTCGGTCCACTCCCGGCGATCGGACCGATTAACGGCATCCCGTGACGTTAATCCTCCAGCACGCCGACGAACGCGCCGAACACTTCGTTGCCGAGCGGGATGCCGCGCTCGGTGAGCCGCCATCCGGCGCCGTCGGGACGGCGCTCGATGAGGCCGGCCTCCCGCAGCGGACCGATGACGCCGCCGAACACGTCGTCAATCGAGCGGCCGCCGAACTGAGCCGCAAATTCGGCGTCGAGGACGCCGTCCCGCATGCGAAGCCCGACCATCATGAAGTCTTCCATCGCCTCGCTCTCGGTCACCGTCTCCTCGGACAGCCGGGGCAGCCGCCCGCTTGCAGCCTCGATGTACGGCGTCACGCCCTTGAGGTTGACGTGACGGACGCCGCGCGCATAGCCGTGGGCGCCGGCGCCGATGCCGTAATACGGCTCGTTGCGCCAATAGGTCATATTATGCCGGCTTTCAAAGCCCGGCAGCGCGAAGTTGCTGATCTCGTACTGCCGCCGGCCCGCCGCTTCCAGCCGCTCCATGATGAACAGGTACATCTGAAGCTCCTCTTCTTCGGCGGGAAGGGGCAGTTCGTTGCGCTCGTAGAGCACATGGAACAGCGTGTTTTCCTCGATCTTGAGTCCGTACAGCGAGTAATGCGGCAGATCGAGCTCGACCGCCCGCCGCACGCTGTCCGCCAGCAGTTCCATCGTCTGGCCCGGCAGGCCGAACATCAGGTCGATCGAAAGATTGTTGAACCCGGCTTCCCGCGCCAGCTCTATGCTGCGGTAGACATCGTTCGTGTCGTGGATGCGGCCGATCCGCTGAAGCAGCGCGTCGTCGAACGCCTGCACCCCGAAGCTGATCCGATTCACGCCGCCTTCCCGCATCGCGGCAAGCAGCTCCGGCTCCGTCGTTCCCGGGTTCGCCTCGACGGTGAACTCCGCATCCGGCGCGACGGGAAACCACCGCCGCACGGCGCCCAGGAAACGCGCCATCTGTTCCGGCGTCAGCACCGTCGGCGTGCCGCCGCCGACGAACACAGTGTCGATCCGCTCCGGCGGCAAGGCAAGAACCGTGAGCTCCATCTCGCGCTCAAGCGCGTCCAGATACGCGTCGACCGGCTGTCCCGCAAGCACATACGTATTGAAATCGCAATAGTGGCACCTGTGCTTGCAGAACGGGATATGGATATAAAGCGCCCTCGGAGGATGCATCAGCATTTGTCTTTCAACTCCTTCAGACGGGGAAAAAGGATCCGCCGGGACGGGGGCTTCCTCCTCGATGCGGACAGGCAGACATCGGAACTCATGGCCGAACAGGCAACCCGCCTTACGAACAGGCGAGCCACCGGGATTCCCCCGGCGGCTGCGGCGGCCTTTATTTGTCGATGCGCAGCACCGCCATGAACGCTTCCTGCGGCACTTCCACGCTTCCGACCTGTTTCATTCGCTTTTTGCCTTCCTTCTGCTTCTCCAGCAGTTTCCGTTTCCGGGTGATGTCCCCGCCGTAACATTTCGCGAGGACGTTTTTCCGCATCGCCTTGACCGTCTCCCGGGCGATGACCCGCGAACCGATCGACGCCTGGATCGGCACTTCGAACATTTGCCGCGGAATGAGATCCTTCAGCTTTTCGCAGACGGCCTTCCCGCGCTGGTACGCGCGATCGCGGTGCACGATGACCGACAGCGCGTCCACCACTTCGTTGTTGAGCAGAATGTCCATCTTGACCAGGTTCGACTTCTTGTATCCGGACAGCTCGTAGTCGAACGAAGCGTAGCCGCGCGTGCTCGACTTGAGCTGGTCGAAGAAGTCGTAGACGATTTCGGACAGCGGGAGCTCGTAGGTCAGCGTCACGCGGGACGTGTCGAGGTACTCCATGTTGACGAACTCGCCGCGCCGGCTTTGGCACAGCTCCATGATCGCCCCGACGTAGTCGTTCGGCACGATGATCGACGCCTTGACGTACGGCTCCTCGACATAGTCGATTTTGCCCGATTCCGGATAGTTCGACGGGTTGTCGATCTCGAGCGTCTGGCCGTTCGTCAGCTTCACCCGGTAGACGACGCTCGGCGCCGTCGTGATGAGCGGAATGTTGAACTCCCGCTCGATCCGCTCCTGGATGATCTCCATGTGCAGCAGCCCGAGAAAACCGCAGCGGAAACCGAAGCCGAGTGCGGACGATGTCTCCGGTTCATAGCGCAGCGAAGCGTCGTTCAGCTCCAGCTTCTCGAGCGCCTCGCGCAGATCGTTGTAATCCTGCGTGTCGATCGGGTAAAGCCCGCAGAACACCATCGGATTGATTCGCCGGTATCCCGGGAGCGGCTCCGCGGCCGGGCGCTTCGCGTCGGTGATCGTGTCGCCGACCCGCGTATCCTTGACGTTCTTGATGCCGGCCACGACGAAGCCGACATCGCCGACGGACAGTTCGTCGACGATCGTCATCCGCGGCTTGAACGTGCCGACTTCGATGACTTCGAATTCGGCGCCCGTCGCCATGAAACGGATCCGCTTGCCGGCCCGGATGCTGCCGTCCACGACCCGGACATAGACGATGACGCCTTTGTACGCATCGTAGTGGGAGTCGAATATGAGCGCCTTCAACGGAGCGTCCGGATCACCCTGCGGCGCCGGCACCTTCGTGACGATCTGTTCCAGAATCTCTTTGATGCCGATGCCCGCCTTCGCGGACGCGAGCACCGCATCACTGGCGTCGAGACCGATCACGTCCTCGATCTCCCGCTTGACCCGTTCCGGATCGGCGCTCGGCAGGTCGATTTTGTTGATGACCGGCAATATTTCAAGATTGTTGTCGAGCGCGAGATACACGTTCGCCAGCGTCTGCGCCTCGATCCCCTGCGCGGCGTCGACGACGAGCAGCGCGCCTTCGCAGGCGGCCAGGCTGCGCGACACTTCATACGTGAAGTCGACGTGGCCGGGCGTGTCGATCAGGTGCAGAATGTACTCCTGACCGTCGTCGGCGCGGTAGCTCAGGCGGACGGCCTGCAGCTTGATCGTGATGCCGCGTTCCCGTTCGAGGTCCATGTTGTCGAGGACCTGATCCTGCATTTCCCGCGACGAGAGCACGCCGGTATATTCGAGAATGCGATCGGCCAGCGTCGATTTTCCGTGGTCGATATGGGCGATAATGCAGAAATTGCGGATGTTCCGCTGCTTCGATAGAGCGTCCGTCATGCAGTTCCTCCAACAAGAGCATGAATGCCGTTCGATCTCCTATTATATCAGCAGCGGGAGCCCGGCATCAATGCGCGATGTCGGCGGCGTCATTTCGTCACGGACTCGAACAGCGACACGATCAGGCGGATTCCGCCCTTCGCCACGGATTGCAGCAGGCCGGCCGTGCCGTCGGCAAGCCTGCTCACGGCTCCGCCGCCCTCCGCGGCACCCTCGTAAGAATATCCGTAGCCGTCATTGCCGTCAGGCAGCGCGCCGACATCGTCCCTTTCCGGATCGATTCCCGCCCCGGATTCGCCGTATGCGCCGGACCACGGGTCGTACGGATCCGGCTGCGCCGCCGCCGTACCGCGCTTCCCCGCCGGGTACGGATCGCCGTATTCATGGCCGTTGCCGCTTCCCGTTCCGGCTCGGTCTGCCGCCTGCTGTTCAAGCGGACCGTACACGTCTTCCATGCCGTCCGATGACAGCTCGATGCCGTACAGGACGAAAAATGCGATCACTGCGCCAAGCAGCGTGTACTGCCAGGGCTTGCGCATCCCTGCCTCCCCCTTCCTCCGGACTTATTCCGCTCCGGCGTTCGTCTCCACCGCATTCCGGTACAATTCGGCGATCACCTCGGCCAGCGCGTCGGCTGTCCGGTAGCATTCCTCCAATGTATTTTCGATGCCGCCGATCTCGATGAGCAGACTGTTCGGCGACAGCGACTGGTTGTATTCCCCGTTGCCGTTTGAGGAGTCCTTGCCCCAAATGCCCCGCGAAATGCCGGGGTACCGCTCTTCCAGCAGCCGGTGAATGTCCGCCGCGAACGCTTCGTTCTTGCGCCAGTCGGGATTTCCTTTGCCGATGATAAAGTAAACCTGCGCATAGTCCTTCCCATTGATCGTCGCCGTCGTGTAGCCGCGCGGCTGCGAATCGCGGTGGATATCGAACAGATACATCAGACTGTCGTGCTCGGCCATCGCTTCGAGTACCGTCTCTTTTGAATATTTATAGGATAGTTCCCAACGGTAGTCCTCAATCGCCGTGACGTAGTCGACATCGGCGTGGATCGCGCCGATGCCGGCTTCCTCCAGCCGCTGCGCGAGCCGTTTGCCGACGAGCGTGATGTTGATCTCGTCCGACTCGGCGTTCTTCACGCCGTCTCCGAGTTCCGGCAGCCAGGATTCGCGGTTGTGGGAGTGATAGATGAGGGCGACTTTCCGCTTCGTCTCCGTTGGCGCTGCGGGCTTCTCGGGCGATGCGGGCTGCTCGGGCGCCGCCTGCCCGCCGTTCGGCGCGGCACCGCCGCCGGCCGCTTCATCCGGATCCGTTCCGTCCGCCTGCTTGCCCGGCGGATCGGACGTCTCCGGCTTCTGAGCGTCATCATGCTCATCGCCGTCCGGTGCCGGGAGCGGCGGATGATCTTCCGGGCCGGTGACATGCTCGCCGACGCTTCCCCGCCGAAGCAGCACGGCGCGGCTCGTTTCCAGTCCCGGCATTTCGCTGGCGAGCAGGCTGCGGGGTTGATGCGGATTGATGCCCGTGATGAAACGGATAAGGAACGACGCCGCCCGTCTGCCGTCGAAACCGGTTCGGGATTCGGAAGACTTGAACGACGGAAGTTCCATGCCGGCCATTTCCCCCAGCACACCATCCGGAAGCGAAGCCGCCGCGCCGTTCATCGCCGGCCAGTCGGCTGCGGATGACGAATGAAAGGCCATGCCGGCCAGGCCGGCCGCAACGAATGCGACGAAAGTGCAGACAGACAGCAGAACGAACGTGCGCCACTGCACCAGCAATCTGCGCAGCGCTTCGGAAGTCCGCGGCGCATGCCATTGAACCGTAATCCGTTTCATTGAATGCTCCTCCCCATCGGCTGCAGCAAGTGCCGTATCTTGCTATCAGTCTATGAGAGAGTCGCGGATCATAGAACGGAAGAAAAGCGGAGAAAAATAGAATGGAAGAATGAAGGGGAAAAAGAAAACCGGCGCTGTCAGCGGGTGTAAGCGCCGGTGTTGTCCATGTTGACCGCTTCGTGCAGCGCGGCGTTCAAACCGCTGGCGATGATGTTGGCGATATCTTCAATGAAGGAATCGACTTCCTTCGGCGTGACGAGCAGATCATGCCCCATCGGCTGGAGCACTTCCTTCACGAGCTGCAGCCGCTCCTCGCCCGAGATGGCATGAAGCATGCCGAGAATGGGCGCCGCGTTGTCCGTCTGTCTGCGAAAATGCTCCGCCATCAGTTCGATGCAGTTGTTCACGATGGTTGACGCATAGACGACGGTGGGGACGCCGATCGCAATGACCGGCACGCCGATAATCTCGCGCGTGAGACCCTTGCGCTTGTTGCCGATGCCGGAGCCGGGATGGATGCCCGTATCGGCGATCTGGATCGTCGTGTTGACCCGTTCCACCGCCTTCGAAGCCAGCGCGTCGATGGCGATGATCAGGTCGGGTTTCGTCTGCGCGGCGATGCCGAACACGATATCGCTGGACTCGATGCCGGTAATGCCGAGCACGCCGGGCGCGACCGCGCTGACGGGACGGTAGCCCGGCGCCACCTGATCCGGCATCAGTTCGAACAGGTGGCGGGTGACCAGCGTATTCTCGACGACAAGCGGCCCGAGGGCGTCCGCGGTCACATTCCAGTTGCCGAGCCCGACGATCAGCGTCTTCGCGTTCCGGTTGACGCCGACCCGCTCGAGAAACGCCTCAAATTCGCGCGCGAACACTTCGGCGACGCGGTCCTGCAGTTCCGTATCCCGGTTTCTCAGTCCCGGCACCTCGAGGGTGACGTAACGTCCGACCATTTTGCCGATGGCCTTCGCTCCCTCTTCGTTGTCGACGCTCATCCGCGTGATCGTGATGCCGTCTTCGGTGACCGTCTCCGTCGTGATGCCGGTCAGGCGGCCGTCCTTGCCCGACTGGGCCATTTCTTTCGCTTCCAGCGCCAGGTCGGTGCGGATGTCGTATTGGCGCAATTCGATGTCGTGCATGGCAGCGCATTCCTCCAATGTTCGGATCAGCCTTATTGTTCAGCGGCGGACGGTGTTTTATGCAGGCGCAAATCAAGGGATCATGTCCGGGCGTCTTGCGCATTCGGCGATGCGTTCCCGCTCTTGCATTTTCAAGGACTGCATGATAGAATATTTCAAGTTGACTCAAGATGAGGAATGGCTTGTTGTCCGGGAGGTGAACCGAGTGCCGAACATTAAATCCGCCATCAAGCGCGTGAAGACGAGCGAGAAGCGCCGTGCCCTGAACGCGTCCCAGAAATCCGCGCTTCGCACGGCCGTCAAGGCAGCCGACACGGCAATCGCAGCCGCTGACCTCGAAGCTGCAAAGGCCGCTGTCGCCCTTGCTTCGAAGAAGCTGGACAAGGCCGTCACGAAGGGCCTGATCCACAAGAACAAAGCTGCACGCAAAAAATCCCGCCTGGCCCAAAAGCTGAACGCGCTGCAAGCGCAGCAGGCTTGAAGCCGCGACAAATGAACGCCCGCCCGATCCGTCCGGATCAGGCGGGCTTTGTCATGTTGTTTAAGGGACCGGCGGTCGCGCTGTCTTATGCGCGCGCGGGCTGTTTCCGCCATGCGCCGGACTGCAGCAAATACAGTTCCAGGCCGAGCTCCTTGTCGATCTGCCCGGTTTTCATGCGGTAATCGAGCTCGGCGATCTCGCGGAGCCGCTCGGCCAGCCGCTCCTCCGGCCAGGAGCGCGCCTTCTCCGCCGCCAGCCGGACGGCGTACGGATGCAGGCCGAGCTGACCGGCAATCTGCTGGTTCGGCCAGGAGCGTGCCGACAGCTCCTTGACCTGCAGCATGATCCGGAACTGGCGCGCAATCAGCGCCGCGATCCGGATCGGCTCTTCCTTCCGTTCGAGCAATTGCCGGTACAGCGAAACGGCTCGTCCGGTATCGCCTTCCGCCAGCGCGTCGACGAGCGCGAAGACGTCATCCTCCAGCACGGGCGCGGTAAGCGACTCGACATGCTCCCGCAGGATGGTCCCCCCCGTTCCGGCATACAGGCACAGCTTGTCCGTCTCGGCGGCCAGCGTCTGCAGATTGGCGCCCGCCCGGCGGATCAGCGCTTCCGCGGTCGCCTCATCGATCGCGCGCCCCTGGGACGCGGCACGCCGCACGACCCACCGGACCAGATCCCGGCCATCGAGCTCGGCGAATTCGATGACCGCATCCATCTCCTTCAGCAGCTTGACCGCTTTGCGCCGCTCATCCAGCTTGTCGCTGTGCACGACGAACAGCAGGACGCTCGTCTCGCTCGGCTTGCGCAAGTAGGCGATCAGCCGGTCGACATCATGCTGCAGCCGCCCGTCTTTGCCGCCGGCGGCGAGCACGGTCTCATCGCGCACGACAACCAGCTTGCGGCTGACGAAGAACGGCATCGCGTCCGCCTCCTCAACCGCGGCTTCCACCGGCGTCTCCGACGTGTCAAATTTGAAAAGGCCGAGCTCCCGCCCGTCTTCGCCGAGCAGCTTGTCCGCCGTGAACGCGACGAACTCCTGCATCCGGTAACGATCCCGCCCGAACACCGCGTAGACCGGCCGGAACCGGCCCTCATTCATCTCTTTCGCCGCTGCGCCAGGATTCATGTAGCCTCCGTTTCCATTCTTCCGCCGTGACGAAGGGATGAAACCTTGCGGCTTCATCCCTCCGCCCTTGATCTATGTCAACACCAGCGGGAAGATCCATGGCTCTCCCCGCGGATGGTCGGACCGATTGAAACTCTCTCGGTCCGCCTCAACTTATCTTACGCAGGCGGCGGAAGAATTGTGCATCGACTTCACATGATTCGTTATTCCTTCGTCTCCGTGCCGTCGGCGGGATTGATCCGATAGATCTCGCCTGCGCCGTCCTCGCGCCGGATTTCGTACCGGAAGAACGCTCCGTCCTCCGACCAGCCCATCGCGGCAATCGAACCCTGCCGCTCTTCGCTCTCAAACCGCGTGTTCCCGTCCCGGTCATAGATGATGACGCGGGATTCGGAAAACACGGCAATGTAGGAGCCGTCGGGAGACACCGACTCTACCGGACCGAACGCCGGCTCTTCCGTGAAGCCGGCAACGCCCATCTGAACGTCATCTTCCGGTGATTCTATACCGCCGTTGACACCTTGAAGCACCGCCGGCGGCGCCATGCGGACGTCTCCCTCGCCGGAGCCGGCATCCGCGTCCGTTGCGCTGTCGCCGGAACGGCCGGCCGAACCGGGCGAAGATTCCATTGCCTGTCCGGACTGATCCCGGACTTCGGTGAGATGAAAGGACTTCTTCATCGACACATCGGATCCATCCTGCGCATCGGGCGAATCGGCAGCGGCATCCATCATGAGCATGGATTCGGACGATCCGGACGAGGCCGATTCCTTTGCGGCGCGGTCGCCGGAGAAGCTGTCCGAGAGCCTGTCGGGATCGTAGGTTGCGAAGAAAATGCCCGCCACGACCCCGGCTGCGACAACGCCGCTCAGAATGCGCAGGGAGAACCGGTTGTTCCGGCGGCGCGGCGCCGTCCTCGCCGGGCTTCCGGCCGAACCTGCGAGCTCTGCCGCTCCGGCGTCCGCGCTTGCCGCGGCTTTGACCCGGTCGATCTCGTCGAGCTTCGGCAAAATGGCGTCCACGAGGCTGATCGGCGGCGTCACTTTCGGCAAGCTCTCCAGTTCGGCCGACAGCCGCTTCAGGCGCTCGAACATGGCCGCACATTCCGCGCACTGCCGGATGTGCTCGCGCGCTTTCGCGGACTCGAATTCGCCGAGATCGCCGTCGAGCTCGCGCTGCATATATTCCATCACCTCTTGACAGTTCATCCCCGGACACCGCCTTTCTGATAATCTCGGAGCAGGACCTGCAGCTGTTGTCTTGCCCGGAACAGGTACGATTTCACCGTGTTGAGCGGCAGATCCAACGAATCGGCGATCTCGTTATAAGAGAAGTCCTGCAAATACCTCAGCACGACGACCGCGCGGTGATGTTCGGGCAGGCGGTCGATCGCTTCGCGGATATCCTTCGCCGCATAGGCCGCCATGACCTCGCCTTCGACCGAATCCCTGCCTTCAAACACCATCTCGTGTTCTTCGATGGAAACGGTCGGCTTGTTCCGGCGGAACTTGTCGATGCAGATATTCGTCACAATGCGCTGCACCCAGGTTTTGAATTGCGCTTTCTCTTCATAGGAGCCGATTTTCGTATAAATGCGGATCAAGGCCTCCTGCGCAGCGTCCATCGCATCCTGTTCGTTGCCGACAAGATAATAGGCAGTTCGGTAAACATGCGTCTCGATTTCGCGCAAAAGCGTGATGAGAGCTTCGCGGTCGCCCTCCCGGGCGGCACGGATCAGCGACGGCTCTACCACGAGGATCCCCCTCTCTTGCACCCTCTCAAACGAAACGATCCGCAAAAATGTTGCAGACCGCGCGCGAAAAAGGGTGGAATTTCGTTCGGCTTCATTCCTCTCCCCGGCCCGTTCCGCGGCCGGGCTCCTTCCGTCCACCCCCAAGCATAGCAGAAATCCGGTAGACCGTATACCGGAGCAAGCTGCTAACTGTGATTTTCCAGCTGCCCGCCGGCGGCTGTTCGGACCGAAAGCGCGCCGCCCGCGATCCGGTATTGCGTCTCGCCGTTCAGATCCGTCCGGCGGACCTGCGCGCCGACGGCCGCAATCCGGCCGAGCGTGTCGGGATGCGGGTGGCCGTACACATTGTTCCGGCCGGCGGAGATGACCGCCTCCCGCGGACGCCAGTAATCCAGCCATTCGGCGGCAGTCGAATGGCGGCTGCCGTGGTGCGCGATCTTCATCACATCGATGTCTGCGCCTGTTTCCTGCCGCCGGGCGATGATCACCCGCTCTTCGGCAACGCCGATATCGCCCGGGAGCAGAAACGTGAACCCTTCGAGCGCCAGCTGCAGGACGACGCTTCGTCCGTTCTGATCCCGCATGACCGGCATCCGGCCGTCCGATGTGAGCGGCTCGGCGGCCGGCCAGAGCACCGTCAGTTCGGTGCCGTCGTCCAGCCTGTAAGGTGCAAGCCCGCTGTGCGCGGCGATCAGCCTGAGGCCCCGCGCATCCGCCAGCCTGAGCAGCGCTTCCCCGTCCTCCTTGCCGGACAGCGTGCCGTTCCAGAGCAGCGCCTTCGCCGGGATCGCCTTGAGCACGGCGGAGAGCCCGCCGATATGGTCGGTATCGAGATGGGAAGCGACGACCAGGTCCAGCCGGCGGACGCCGCGCTTCATGAGCAGCGGCACGACCACGTCTTTGCCGACGTCGTACGGGTCGAGGCGCCGGCGCCATTCATCGCCCGGCTTCTCGAACCGCAGCGTGCCGCCGCCGTCCACGAGAATATGGCGGCCGGTGGGCGTGCGGATCAGCACCGCGTCGCCCTGCCCGACGTCAAGGAACGAGACGATTGCCGACCGGTCGAAGCGGTCGGGTTGATAGGCATACGCGAGCAGCAGCACGGCCGCGGCTGCCGGCAGGATGATCCGGGCCCGCATCCGCCGCCGGCCCGCCGGATTGAAGCGCGGTTCGGCGTGCGGGCGGCCGGGAGCGGCGTGCAGGTCGAGCGTCTCCGTCTCCTGCCCGCCTTCCGAGGTTTTCTCCCGTTCGCTTGAACGATCAGGCAGCCGGGATGCGATCAGCAGCAAAGCGCCGTACCAGGCCAGTATCCACCAGAGCGGCGGCGAAGACCAGATCGTCGCCAGCTCCAGCCGTTCGGCAAGCTTCTCCACGAGCCTGAACGTGGCGTCGTTCGCCGCCTCCGCCGCCCGGGCGAGCAGCCGGCCCGCGTCCGGCCAGAGGAACGAAATGAGCAGCGCAACCGTGCCGAGCGGCAGAATGACGAAACTGATGAACGGCACGAGGATGGCGTTCGCGGGAAGCGACAGCAGGTGAAACCGGTTGAAATAAAAAACGGTGAGCGGAAATGACACGGCTTGCGCGACGACGGTGACGACCAGCAGATCGGCGACCGCCCGTCCGCGCTTGAGCGGCGGCAGCGCGCGCCTGACCGGCGGCACGAGCGCGATCAGGCCGGCCGTCACGGCGAACGAGAGCTGGAACGCGATGTCGGAGAGATAATACGGATCGTACAGCAGCATGGCCAGCGCGGCGGCGGCCAGCAGGTTCATGCCGTCCTTCAGCCGGTTCATCCGCGCCGCGGCAAGGCCGAGCATCGCCATCAGCCCGGCCCGCACGACGGACGGCGACGCGCCGGTCAGCAGCACATAGAACGGAACGGCGGCCGCCGTCAATTCCAGCGTCGTCTCCCGCGGCAGCCTGACCAGGCGGAGCAGGAAACCGACGCCGAGCAGAAAGACGCCGACATGGAGTCCGGAAATGGCGAGAATGTGGGTAAGTCCGAGCTCCGCGAACCCGGCGTACAGCTCCGGGTCGAGCTGCTCGCGCACCCCGAGCACCAGTCCGTTCATGTAGCCGGATTGCCTGCCGGAAAACAGCGATTCCATCCGCCCGGCCAGCGACTCGCGCAGCCGGTCCATGGCGCGCAGCACGGTCAGCCCCGCGCCGCCGCCGCGGCCGAGCGGCTCCAGGCTGTCCGCCGACTTCGCTTCCAGCAACCAATGAATCCGGTGTCTGTACAGGTAGGCGCGGTAATCGAATCCGCCGAAATTGACAGCTTCGCCGGGCCGTTCCAGCACGCCGGAGACGGCGGCCCGGTCGCCCCGCCGCCATCGGGAAGCCGTCTCAAGCTCGGCTTCTTCCTTGAGCCTGATCCGCACCTGCACCCGTTCGCCGCGCAGCTCCCGGGGCTCCCCGCCGCCGAAAGCGGCAGATTCGAGCCTGGCGCGGAACATGACGCGGTCGCCGTCAATCCGGGGAACGGAATCGATGGTCAGCACAGCTTCGACGGCGGCGGGCGGTTCACCCGCCTCGGCGGCTTCGGCCAGTTCGGCCAGTTCGGTCACATTGCGCTCGTCGGTCCAGACGCGGTGAACCGCGGCAAGCGCGTACGCGAGCGCGCAGGCCGCGGCCGTCCGCGGGCCGATCCCGCGCACCAGCGCAAGGGCGGCCAGCGCGGCCGCAAGCGACAGGCCGGCCAGCAGCACGCCCGCGCGGCCGAACGTCGCGGCCGACGCGCCGCCCGCGATCCAGCATGCCGCGAATGCGGCAAGCGGCCTCCGGAACAAGGCATCTCCCTCCCTTACCAAAGAAAAAACCTCCGTGCGTGATTCACACGCACGGAGGTGCTTCCTCCGGACGATTCCGTTCAATTGTCGTTGATGCCGCCCGCGGCCTGCGCCGGCGGTTCATAGGACGCCAGCGGCCGGAAGATGATGCCTTTCTGGCTCATCAGCCGGCTGACTTTGTCCGCGTCCTTCGGATAGGGGCGATGGTAGACGATCTCGGTGACGCCGCTGTTCGCCAGCATGTTGGCGCATGTCCAGCACGGCTGATCGGTGACGTACACCGTCGAACCTTCGCGGTCGATCCGGTCGGTGAACAGCAGCAGATTCTGCTCCGCGTGGATCGTCCGGATGCAGCGCTCCTTCTTGACGACCCGCTCCTCGCCGTCCACGATCTCGACCTCGTACTGCTCCGCGATCATGCATCCCGCCTCGGAGCAGTCCGGCACTCCCATCGGCGCACCGTTGTACGCGGTTCCGAGCAGCTTCTTGCCCTGCACGAGCACGGCGCCAACCCTGCGCCTCAGACAGCGCGAGCGCGTCGACACCATGTAGGCGATGTCCATGAAATAGGTATCCCAATCCTTGCGCACGATTGCGGTCTGCGACATCCCTTGCACCGTTCCTTTCGCGTCCGGCTTGACGTCCGGCATCCGTCTCCGACACCCATTGTCGCACATCCGCCGATTTGCGGCAACCGGCCGAAGCCAGCATCGACCACAACGGTGTATTACTGTACCACTGTCCTGGGAACACTCGGTGAGGCCGCTTTGTGGCGCCAGGGTTCGAATACACTGTACATCGCTTGAGGTTTCAGCATCGTTCAAAGTGTCAGCGCTCACGTAATTTGTTGGCGGAGGAATCACCGTCAATGGCGTGAGCACTTGCGCGTCAGGCACGTCATCGTTCTGGGAGTTCTACCCGCCAATCATCCCTCTGAAAGAAAAAATACTCGGCCAATATGCATTTCTTCTACAACGTCGGCATCTTTCCCTTCTGCCTCGAAAAGCGCCTGGCTGCAAATCTGGTTCACGACACGCGGAATGCCTTGGCTTGCGGCATATAACATCTGGATTGCGCTCTCTGAAAAGACCGGACGCTGAAATCCAGCCGCCTCCAGATGGTGACGCACGTAGCCGGCTGTTTCTTCACGATTCATTCCGCCAAGGTGGTACTGGATCCCAATGCGCTGGCTAATCGCTTCATACTTCTTTTACCGCAGTTTCCTCCTCAACTCCGGTTGTCCCGAGAGCAACACCGGAAACAAGGATCGAGAGTCCATCTGGTGGCTCATCACAAATCGCAGTTCCAGCAGCATCGCTTCGTTCATCTCATGTGCCTCATCAATCACAATCACGCCCCCGCGCTCTGCTTGCGCTTCCCGCCTCGCGATGACCTCGGCTGTAGACAGATTGTAATATGAAGTGGATTCGGCGCAAGCCGGATATGCTGGTATCGGCCGGAGCCGACCACATTGCCGGGCACCCGGATCACCGACCGGCGAATCGTTTGGACTTCGCACCGCTTGAGCGACTCCGGCATCAGCGTCTGCTTGAACCAGACCATCACGTTGTAGGCAATGGCTTTGATCCAACTGAACAGCAGGTTCCGGAGCAGGGAATGCTGGCTGTTCTGTTCCACCGCATAACCTTCTTTCAATTCATCAATGCGATTCTCGATGTTGGCCCGCTTGTTGTACGAGCGAAGCAGCGGCAAAGGCTTGAGATCGGCATTCGTGACGATGGCTTGGAAGGAATAGGTCGTAAGTGCCATCGTCAATTGGTCATCGGTTG